>NZ_JAPFBM010000010.1:0-187853 GCF_026153195.1 Aurantimonas litoralis
ACGAGGGCACGCATGACGTCCATGCGCTGATCCTCGGCAAGGCCCAGACCGGCCTCCAGGCCTTCTTCTGAGCCGCGCCGCAGAGAACGACACGAGGAACGACGAGGCATGAGCCAGATGGTGGACGCGGCAATCACGGATTTTGACACGGCCTATGGCAATGCCGGCGCGATTGCCGGGGCCGAGACCTATCCGCCGCGCTGGCGCGAACGGGCAGCCGCCTTCCGACGGGAGCTGGAAGCCGCCGGTCGCGCCCGCCTCGCCTGCCCCTATGGCGACGGCGAACGGGCGGTCTACGATCTCTTCCTGCCCGAAGGGACGCCCGCCGGTCTCGCCGTCTATGTCCATGGCGGTTACTGGAAGGCCTTCGGCCGGTCCGAATGGTCGCATCTGGCGGCCGGCACGCTGGCGCGCGGCTTTGCCGTCGCCATGCCGTCCTATCCGCTGTGCCCGGCGGTTCGCATCGCTGAAATCACCCGTCACGTGGGGCAGTTCCTCGACATGGTCGCCGCGGAGGTTTCCGGCCCGATCCGCCTGTCCGGCCATTCGGCCGGCGGCCATCTGGTGACGCGGATGATCTGCACGGATTCGCCGCTTTCCGAGGCGACCGCCGCCCGGATCGACCGGGTGCTGTCGATCAGCGGCGTGCACGACCTGCGTCCGCTCCTGAAGACGCAGATGAACGAGATCCTGGCCCTCGATCTCTCCGAAGCCCGCGCCGAAAGCCCGGCGCTGCTCGAACCGCACGGCGACGCAGCCCTCACCTGTCTCGTCGGCGGCGACGAACTGCCCGAATTTCGTCGGCAGAACACGCTGCTTGCCAGCGCCTGGCGCGGGCTCGGCCTGCGCACCGCGGCGATCGAAGCGCCGGGGCAGCACCATTTCGACGTCATCGATGCGCTGGAAGACCCCGCCAGCGACGCGGTTGCGCTGCTGGCGGGGTGACAGGCGTCCGGCTTAGCGGGCGGCGGCCAGGCCGAGGATCAGCCCGGTGGCCGCGGAGATCAGCAGATACTGGTTGTCGACCTTGATCCAGTTCTGCCCCCGGCCGGGCGCGCGCAGGCCGTGCCGGCGGAAATCCCGCACGCTCTGGTGACGCTTCCAGTTGCCGTAACGCTGGCCGGACCGGAACTTGGCCCGTGCGGCGGTCGGGCGCTGCGCCCGATGCCGCTGTGCGCCATGGTCGCGAGACTGGCTCTGCTGTGCGGTGGGACGGTTGTTGTCGTGCCGGCTCTGAGCCTGCGCCTGGGCCATCGGCGCGGCCAGCATGGAGACGGCTGCGATGGCGATGAGTGTGCGCTTGAACATGATATGTGTCCTCGTTGGTGGTGAGAGGACGGTAGGCCTCGGCACATGAACCGCATATGAACCAGTATGTTACGAAGTGTAACCGCAGTCATGGTTGAAGCACGGAGCATCGCCGCGACCGTCTGCAGCGCCTCCACATGGAGCGAAGGCCGAACGCGTCAGGCGTCCTGCGCCGAGGGCCAGACCGTGCGCACCGTCTCGATGAAGGCGGCGGCGACATCGCTCGGCCGGCGGTTGCGCGGCGAGAACAGCTCGAACTCGCAGGTATAGCCGATCTCCTCTGGCCGGATCGCCCGCAGCGTGCCGGCCGCCACCCCCTCGGCTGCGTAATGGTTCGGCAGGAGGCCGATATAGCGGCCGGATTGGATCAGGATGAGCTGTGGCTCGATCTGGAAGACCGTCGCCTCGACGCGCCAGTCGAGCTGGCGCAGCGTGTCCTCATCCCGCCAGTAGCCGCGGTGAACGAAGGGCATGGCCGCCAGACGCGCATCGGTCAGCTCGGCATCGTCGGCGTTGAACGCCTCGTGCATATGCCCGCAATAGAGACTGTGGCGCTCATCGTGCAGCCGGTCGTAGACGATGCCGTCGATCCGGTTGCGATAGCTGCCGATGGCGCAGTGATAGAGCCCGTCCAGCACCTTCTGCTGCAGATCCTGCGGCCGCTCCTGCGCGATCACCAGCCGGACATGCGGCGCGATCCGGCCATAGGCGGCGATGACATCGGCGAGGCGGTTGGCCGGATCGGACACCACCGCGTCGAGAATGCCGATCCGCAATTCGCCGCGCAGCTCGCCCCGCACCGAGGCCACGTCGGTGGAGAAGTCCTGGAGCGCCTTTTCGAGCTGGCGCCCGGCCTCCCAGACCGCCCGGCCCTTCTCGGTCATGTGGAAGCCGCCGCGGCCGCGCTGGCACAGGACAAAGCCCAGCCGCTCCTCGAGCGCCGTCATGTGGTTGGAGATGGTGGACTGGCTGACATTCAGATCCACCGCCGCGGCCGCGAATCCGCCATGCCGCACCACCGCGTCGAAGACCTGCAGCAGGCGAAGATCACTTCCGGAAACGCGCATGAGCGACCGCACCACCTTGACGTTTTTCAATGTTTGAATTGATAGGCCGATATTCCACCATGCGTCCAGCGCGGCACATGATGAGGAAAAGGGCACAGGCCCGGTTTGAGCAATCCGCAAGCAGCCGGTCGCTGCCATCATCCGGTGAGCGGGCTGTCGGAGAGAGTATCCATGATCCGTTTGGAGGCGGCAATATCCCGGTGAGAGGCCCGTCGAGCGTCCTGAAGAACCCCGCTGAGGCTGCGCCCCGCACGGGTCGCATGTTGCGGCCTGCCAACGCCCATCCGGATTGCCGGTGACCGCGCCGCTGCCCAATCCGCTGCTGACCGCCGTCTCGGTGCCCCCCATCGCGCGCGCCGGCCGCTGGATCGCCGCCTATGACGGAAGGCACGGTCCGCTGATCGACTGCAGCCAGGCCGTTCCGAACCATGCCCCGCCGGCCGGCTTCGCCACGCGCCTGGCCGAAGCCGCCGCCTCGGCGGCCGGCGCCCGCTACGGCGACATTCTCGGCGACCGCGCCTTGCACGAGGCCTATGCCGGCCATGTCGCGGCGCGCTACGGCACGCCCGTTGCGGCCGGCCGCGTCGCCATCACCAGCGGCTGCAACCAGGCCTTCTTCGCCGCCATGCTGACCGTCGCGCGCGCCGGCGACGTGGTCGTGCTGCCGGCGCCCTGGTACTTCAACCACAAGATGACGCTGGAAATGCTCGGCATCGAGGCGCGCCCGCTGCAGACCGAGGCGGCCGACGGCTTCCTGCCCTCCGTCGCCGGGCTGGAGGCGGTGCTCGACCCGCGCTGCCGGGCGCTGGTGCTGGTCAGCCCGAACAACCCGACCGGCGCCGTCTATCCGCCGGAACGCCTCGCCGAACTCATGAAAGTCTGCGTGTCGCGCGGAATGTATCTCGTCCTCGACGAGACCTACCGCGACTTCCTCGACCCGGCGCTCGGGAAACCGCACGGGCTCTTTGCCAAGACGGAGGCGCGCGAAAACCTGATCGCGCTCTATTCCTTCTCCAAATCCTACGCCATTCCCGGCCACCGGGTGGGCGCCATGATCGCCGGCGAAGCGACCATCGCCGAGTTGGAAAAGGTCATTGACTGCATCCAGATCTGCGCGCCCCGCCCGGCTCAGGCGGCACTGCCCTGGGCCATCGATGAACTGGCCGACTGGCGCGACGCAAACCGCGACGAGATCGCACGGCGGGCCGACATCTTCCGCGCCGCCTTCGCCAGCCTGCCGGGCTGGGATCTCGACCAGATCGGTGCCTATTTCGCCTATGTGCGCCATCCCTTCGCCGACCGGCCGGCCGAGGCCGTCGCCGAGGCGCTGACCCGCGAACTCGGGGTGCTGGTCCTGCCCGGCAGCTTCTTCGGCCCCGGCCAGGACCGGCATCTGCGGATCGCTTTCGCCAATGTGGATGCGGACGGCATCCGCGAGATGGCGCGCCGGATCGGCCTCGGCCTGTCCGCCGGCGCCTTTGCCAACGAACCAGACCGTCCAGCGAGGAACCTTCATGGATAGCGGCAAACTGGAAGCGCTGCGGCAGCGCTTCGCCGGCGACAACGAGCGGGTCATCTACGACGAGGGCTTCGCGGCCGTCGCCGACCGGCTCTTCGACCCCAGGGGCACCCGCGTCGCCCCCTATGCCGGCGTGCCGACCCTGCTCGACGCCCCCCATCGCGCCATCGACTGGGCCGCGCCGGACCTGTCGGACCTCGACGTCGCGATGATCGGCGTGCCGATGGATCTCGGCGTCACCAACCGCAACGGCTCGCGCTTCGGCCCGCGCGCCCTGCGCACCATGGAGCGCGTCGGACCCTACAATCACGTCCTCAAGACCATGCCGACGGCCAGTCTCAAGGTTGCCGACATCGGCGACGTGCCGTTTCGCAGCCGCTTCGATCTCGCCACGTCGCACGAGGATATCGAGCGCACCGCCGCGACGATCGCCAGGGCCGGCGTCCTGCCGCTCTTCGTCGGCGGCGACCATTCGATCACCCTGCCGATCCTGCGGGCGCTGGGCGCCGAAGCTCCGGTCGGGATGATCCATATCGACGCCCATTGCGACACGTCCGGGCCTTTCGACGGCTGCAAGTTCCACCATGGCGGCCCGTTCCGGCAGGCGGTTCTGGACGGCGTGCTCGACCCCGAGCGCACCATCCAGATCGGCATCCGCGGCGCCTCCGAATATCTGTGGGAGTTCTCCTTCGAATCCGGCATGACCGTTATCCATGCCGAGGAGATCCCCAGCCTCAGCCTCGACGCGGTGATCGCCAAGGCCCGCGCCGTCGTCGGCGACGGTCCGGTCTATGTCTCCTTCGACATCGACAGCCTCGATCCGGCCTTCGCCCCCGGCACCGGCACGCCGGAGATCGGCGGCCTGACGACCCGCGAGGTGCAGATGATCCTGCGCGGCCTCGCCGGGATCAACATGATCGGCGGCGACGTGGTCGAGGTCGCCCCGCAATACGACGCCACCACCAACACCGCCCATGCCGGCGCGCAGATGCTCTTCGAGCTTCTGAGCCTTCTGGATTTCACGCCGGACCGTTCCGGCGCCGCCCGCTGATCGACGTCACGTAGCAACCAAGGAGATGAAGTCATGACCCGGAAGTCCCCGCTCATCCTGAACCGGCGGCATCTGCTCGCCGCAGCCGGCGCCGCGGGCGCCACGCTGGCCATGCCGTCGATCCTCAGGGCTCAGGAGAAGAGCCTGAAGGTCGGCGTCTATGGCGGCTATTTCAAAGATTCCTTCGACAAGAACGTCTTCCCGGCCTTCACCGAGGCCACCGGCATCGCCGTCGAAAGCGTCGCCGAGCCGACCGGCGAAGCCTGGCTGGTGCAGCTCGAGCAGGCCGCCCGCGCGGGTGTCGCCCCCGCCGACGTCTCGATGATGTCCCAGGTCGCCATGCGCAAGGGCCTCGCGACCGAGCTCTGGCAGCCGCTGGACATGGACAGGATCGCCAACTCCGGCGACGTCCTGCCGCCCTTCGTCGTGAACTACCCCGACGGCCGCGTCGCCGGCGTCGGTGCCGTGGCCTGGTACATCAACCTCGTCACCAACACCGACACCTATCCGGACGCGCCGGAAAGCTGGGCGGCCCTGTGGGACCCGGCCAACAAGGAGAAGCTCGGCCTTCTCGCCCTCGTCTCCAACTCGTTCCTTCTGGAAGTCACCGCCAAGACCTTCTTCGGCGGCACCGACGTGCTCGACACCGAGGAAGGCATCCTGAAGGTGATGGACAAGCTCGCCGAGGTGAAGCCGAACGTCCAGCTCTGGTACCGCGACGAAGCCCAGTTCGAGCAGGCGCTGAAATCCGGCGAAATCCCGATGGGCCAGTACTATCACGACGTCACGGGCCTCGCCGCGGCCGACGGCTTCCCGGTCCGCTCGACCTTCCCGAAGGAAGGCGGCATTTCGGACTCGGGCTGCTGGGCGATCTCCAAGGCCTCCGAGAAGGGCGAAATCGCCCACGAGTTCATCGACTACATGACCCAGCCGGAGGTCCAGAGCCTGCTCGCCCGCAAGGTCGGCACGGCACCGGTGATCAAGCGCGACCTTCTCGATCTGACCGACGAGGAATTCGCGGCGGTCTCCTCCGAGATCGACCCGATCGTTCCGCGCTATGATCTCTATGTCGAGAAGTCCGACTGGCTGAACCAGAAGTGGACCGAACTCATCGTCGGCTGAGCCCGACGCCCGCCCATTCACCGGCCGCCTCGTCAGGGGCGGCCGGACCCCAGAACCAGGAAACGTCCAGGCCGATGAGCGCACTCGAACTTGCCAACGTCACCAAGCGCTACGGCTCGGTCCTCGCCGTCGACGACGCCGTCCTCGACGTGCCGGCCGGCAGCTTCGTCTGCCTGCTCGGGCCGTCGGGCTGCGGCAAGACCACCTTGATGCGGATGATCGCCGGTCTCGAAACCCCGACCGCCGGCACCATCCGCTTCAACGACGAGACCATCAACGACCGCCCGGTCCACCGCCGCGATTTCGGCATGGTGTTCCAGTCACTGGCGCTGTTTCCGCATCTGAGCGTCGGCGAGAACATCGCCTATCCCCTGAAGATCCGCGGCCGGCCCCGCGCCGAGCGCGACGCCCGCGTCGTCGAACTGCTCGATCTCGTTCGCCTTCCCGGCGTCGCCGACCGGTCGGTGGCGCAATTGTCGGGCGGCCAGCGCCAGCGCGTCGCCATCGCCCGGGCCCTTGCCGTCTCGCCCAAGCTCTTCCTTCTCGACGAGCCCCTGTCGGCCCTCGACGCCAAGCTGCGCGAAGCCATGCAGGTCGAACTGCGCCAGCTGCAGGAGCGGCTCGGCATCACCACCATCGTCGTCACCCACGACCAGCGCGAAGCCATGACCATGGCCGACACCATCGTCGTCATGAAGGGCGGCCGCATCCAGCAGATGGACCGGCCGATCGACATCTACCGCCGGCCTGCCAACGCCTTTGTCGCCGACTTCCTCGGCCAGACCAATCTCCTGACCGCCCATGCCGCCAACGGGGGCGCGACCATCGCCGACGCGCCGGTCCCCGGCCTGACACTGCCGGCCGGCTGCGCCACAGCGGAGATCTCGATCCGGCCGGAGGACGTCAGCGTCGAGCGCGAGGGCGCCGCGCCCCTGCCCGCCACCGTCGAGTTCGTCCGCGACATGGGCTCCGCCGTGGAGGTATATCTGGCCACCGCCGCCGGCCGCATCGTCGCCCAGCGCGCCGCCGGCCGGAACGATCTGATGGTCGGCGACACCGTCTCCCTGGCGCTCGATCCCGCCGCCATCGTCGTCTTCCCCGCCGGAGCCTCCGCGTGAGCGCCGCCGCCCCCGGAACGAAGGCCGGAGGCTGGCGCGAACAGGCGCCGCTGATCTTTCCGGCGCTGATGCTGCTCGCCTTCTTCGTCGTGCCCTTCGGCCTGATGATCGCCGTTTCGCTGTTCGAGCGGGTGGCCGGCGGCTTCTACCAGCCGGTGCTGACGACGGCGAACTATGCCCGCTTCCTCAGCCTGTTCTTCGGCAAGATCCTCGTCTTCTCGCTCGGCCTGTCGGCGCTGGTCTCGGCACTCTGCCTGATCGTCGGCGCACCCTTCACCTATCTGCTGACCAAGCTTCGCCGGAAATGGCAGGTGCCCTGGCTGGTGGCGATGCTGGCGGTCCTCTCCCTGTCCGAGGTGATCATCGGCTTTTCCTGGTCGACGCTGCTCAGCCGCACCGCCGGTCTCTCCAACCTGTTCGTCTCCCTCGGCCTGATGGACAACCCGGATGCCTGGACGCCCGGCTTCTTCGCCGTCCTTGCCGGCATGACCTACCAGGCCTTCCCCTATGCGGTGCTGGTGCTCTACCCGTCCTTCTCCCGGCTCGACCCGTCGCTGGCAGAGGCCGCCCGCACCCTCGGCGCCTCGCCGCTCAGGGCCTTCTTCACGGTGATCCTGCCGGCGCTGCGGATGGCGCTGATCGCCACCTTCATCATCGTCTTCGTCTTCGCGCTGGGCGCCTATCTCCTGCCGCAACTGCTCGGCCGGCCGGAGCACTGGACCCTGTCGGTGCTGATCACCGACCAGGCGATCTACCAGTCGAACATGCCGTTCGCTGCGGCGATGGCGGTGTTCCTGGTGGTCACCAGCCTGTCGCTCGTGCTGCTGACCACGACTCTCGGCCGGAAGGGACGTGCGGCATGATCGGCACGTTCCTCACCCGCCTGTTCTTTGCCGCCGTCGGGCTGTTCATGGCGGCGCCCATCGTCGTCATCGCCGGCGTCTCGATCAACGAGAAGCGCAGCCTGACCTTTCCGCCCGAGGGTTTTTCGCTCGCCTGGTACGGCCAGATCTTCGCCGACGACGGCTGGCGCGGCGCCCTGACGACTTCGGTTCTGATCGCCCTCGGCGCGGCGACCATCGCCGTCCTCATCGCCCTGCCGATCGCCTATGCGCTGTGGCGCCGGGTCACGGCAATCGGCCGGGCCGTGCAGTTGCTGGGCGTCTCGCCCTTCGTCCTGCCGCCGGTGATCACCGCGCTGGGCGCCCTGTCCTTCTGGGCGACGATGGGCGGCTACGGCGCCTGGTACACGGTGGTCATTTCCCACGCGATCTTCTTCACCAGCCTGCCGCTGGTGACCATCTCGCTCGGCTTCCAGACCATCGACCGCGAGGTGACCGAGGCCGCGCGCACCATGGGCGCCAACGACCGGACCATCCTGACGACCATCGTGCTGCCGATGATCGCGCCTTACATCATCTCGGGCTTCGCCTTCGCCTTCGTCCTGTCGCTGAACGAGTACATCGTCGCCTACATGACCGTCGGCTTCACGCTGGAGACGGTGCCGATCAAGATCTTCAACGCCCTGCGCTACGGCTACACGCCGACCATGGCCTCGGTCTCGATCCTCTTCGTCGCCGTGGCGGTGGTGGTGTTCGGCTTCGTCGCCCGTTTCGGCGACCTGCCGCGCCTGCTGGGCGCCTGGTCCAGCGGAGACGGCAAGTGAAGGTCGCCGCCATCCAGATGGACGCCGCGATGACCGACGCGGCCGACCGGCACGCGGCGATCCTGCGCAGCCTCGAGGACGCGGCCGCCGCCGGCGCCGACCTCGCCGTCCTGCCCGAGCTCGCGCCGACCGGCTACGGCGCCGGCCAGACGATCGCCGACACCGCGAAGGAAGCGGACGCCAGCCTTGCCGAGTGGCAGGAGGCGTCCGACCGGCTCGGCACCGCCATCGTCATGGGCCTTGCGATCCGCACGGCTCACGGCGTCGACAACGCCGCCGCGCTGGTTGCGCCCGGCCGCGCGCCGGTCCTCTACGCCAAGCGCATGCTCTATGGCGACTACGAGAAGGGCCTGTTCCGACCCGGCAATGCGCCCTCGCCCATCGTCGAGATCGCCGGCCTGCGCTGCGGCCTGCTCGTCTGCTTCGACGTGGAATTTCCCGAGCTGTGCCGCGACCTCGCGCTGCGGGGCGCCCAGGCGATCATCGTGCCGACGGCATTGCCCAGGAGCGATGGCGCGCGCTTCATCGCGCAGAACGTCGTGCCGGTGCGCGCCTTCGAAAACCAGCTCTTCGTGGTCTATGCCGATCATTGCGGCAGCGACGGCACCTTCGCCTATCAGGGCCTGTCGGTGATCGCGGCGCCGGACGGCTCGGTGCTGGCCTCGGCCGGTGAAAGCGACGCGGCGACGATCCTCGCCGATCTCGACCCCGCGGCCTACGGCGCCAGCCGCGATCAGAACCCGTATCTCGCCGAGGTCAGAGCCCACCTGCCGACCGGTCGCTGACGCTCCCCGGAACAAGCCCGCGTCACCCAGCCGGCATCGGTTCCGTCCCGTCAGACTAACGCCGCTGCCGCCGGGCGCGCAGCGCCTTGTCGATCTCCATGACGACCAGCACCGACAGCGCCATCGGCACCAGCAGCGCCCATTGCTCCCACGGGATCGGCGCAAGATCGAGCACGTCGCGCAGGCCCGGCGTGAAGGCGGCGCCGATGTGGATCGCCTGCGCCGCGACGATCGAGGCGAGCAGCGGCCAGTTGTTCGCCAACGGCACCCGGAAGGCCGAGATCGTCTCCGATCGGCAATTCATCACATGCACGTTCTCGAAGGCGACCATCAGGAACAGAAGGACGTTGCGGGCCTCGAACTCGCTCCAGCCGGCCGAGATCGCCCAGGCGAAGACGAGATAGCCGACGATGCCGATCACCGCGCCCGACAGGGCCGTCTGGCGGATCATCAGAGCGTCGAAGATCGCCTCGCCGGTGCGCCGCGGCGGCCGTGACAGGAGGCCCGGCTCCGGCTTCTCCAGCGCCAGGGCGACATGCTGGCCGCCGTTGGTCACGAGATTCAGCCAGAGCAGCTGCACCGCCGTCAGCGGCACCGGAAAGCCGGTGAACAGCGCCATCAGGAAGAACACCGCCTCGGCAGCGCCCGTGCTGATCGCCAGATAGATCACCTTGCGGATATTGGCGTAGGCGGCGCGCCCCTCGTGGATACCGGCGGTGATCGAGGCGAAATTGTCGTCGGTCAGAACGAGATCGGCCGCGTCGCGGGCCGCATCGGTGCCGTCGCGCCCCATCGCGACGCCGAGATCGGCCCGGTGCAGCGCCGGAGCGTCGTTGACCCCGTCGCCGGTCATCGCCACGACGTGGCCACCGCGCTGCAAGGCCTCGACGATCCGCACCTTGTGGGCCGGCTCGACCCGCGCGAAGACGGAGGTCGCAGCGATCTGAGCGTCGGTGCCGGTCGCCGGGTCGTCCATCTGGCGGCCGGTCATCACCTCCTCAGGCCGGGCTGCGATGCCGAGATCGCGGGCGATCGACAGCGCCGTGGCCGCATGGTCGCCGGTGATCATCTTCACCGCGACGCCGGCCCTGCGGCAATCGGCGACGGCCGCCTTCGCTTCCGTGCGCAGCGGGTCGATGAAGCCGACGAGGCCGAGAAGGGTCAGCCCTTCCAGCGGCTGGTCCATCGGCGGCAGGCGCCCCGCGGTCTCGTCCCGGCCGTGGGTCCTGGCGGCAACCGCCATGACGCGAAAGCCCTGCCCGGCCATCTCGTCGGCGAGCGCCAGCACCGCGCCCACATCGACGCCGAGGCAGTGCGGGACCAGCACCTCCGCCGCGCCCTTGACGTGCAGGCGGATGGCGCCGTCCTGTTCATCGACGCTCGCGGCATATTTTCGCTCGGCCGAGAACGGCAGTTCGGCCACCCGTCGTGCGGCATGGCGCAGGGCCGCGACGTCCAGTCCGGTCTTCATCGCCAGAACGAGAAACGCCAGGTCGACGGTGTCGCCGCTGCGCCCCGCCTCGCCGCCGTCCGGATCGAAGGCCGCGTCGTTGCAGAGCGCGGCGGCGGCAGCGAGATCCCGGGCCGCCTCCTGCGCCGTCGGGGCGAGCGGCGCCCCGTCCTGCAGCAGCCGGCCACCCAGATCGAAGCCCGCGCCCTCGATCGCGAGGGCCCCATGCCCGGGCAACCACAGCCGCTTGGCCGTCAGCTGGTTTCGGGTCAGCGTGCCGGTCTTGTCGGTCGCCACCACCGTACAGGCGCCCAGGCCCTCGACGGCCGGCAGATGCCGCACGATGACGTTGCGCCGGGCCATCCGGCGCGTCGCTACCGACAGGGCGACCGTGACGGCCACCGGCAACCCCTCGGGAATGACCGAGACGGCCAGCGCCACCGCCACGAAGAAGGTCGCCTGCAACGACGCCCCAATGCTGAATTGCTGGGCGACGACGACCGCCACCAGGGCAAGCGCGACGAGGCCGAGCATGCGGGTGAAACGGTCGAGCTTGACGGTCAGCGGCGGCGGCGCCGAGACCTCCTGCAGCGAGCCGGCGATCTGCCCGAGCTCGGTATGCGTGCCGGTGGCGACCACCATCGCCTGGCAGCGTCCACGATGCAGCGTCGAGCCGGCGAACAGCATGGTCGCGCGTTCGGCAAGGGGCGTGTCCGGTGCCAGCACACCACCGGCGGCCTTTTCCACCGGCAGCGATTCCCCGGTGAGCGAAGATTCGTCGGCCTGGAGTTCGGACGCGGACAGGAGGCGCAGATCGGCCGGGACCCGGTCCCCGGCCTCCAGGATCACCACGTCGCCGGGCACCAGTGCCTTGCTGTCCGTCAGACGCACCGCCCCCTGCCGCCAGACGCGGCAGACGGTCGTGATCGCCGTGCGCAATGCGGCGGTATTGGCTTCCGCGCGCGATTCCTGCGCCGCCCCGATGGCGGTGTTGATGGCCAGGACGATGAAGATGAAGACCGCCTGGTCGATCTCCGCAAGGACGAGCGATACGGCCGCAGCGGCGAGCAGCAGATAGATCAGCGGGCTTTTCAACTGACCGAGGACGATCAGCGCCAGCGAGCGCGACGGCGGCTCCGGCAGCGCGTTCGGACCGTACTCGGCGAGGCGCCGTGCCGCCTCGGCATCGTCGAGCCCGGCGGCCGTCGTGCCGAGCCTGCCGAAGGTCGCAGCCTCGTCGAGCGCGTGCCATCCATCCGCCGGCCGCTGGCCCGGCTCCGGGTCTGCGCTCATGGGGCTCATCGGATCGCTCACAGTCATTGCGCGGCCCGGATCTCGGCGTGAGGGGTGGTCGTGCCGAGCCGCGGATTTGCCGTCCGACGGGGCGGGCGAAACCGCCTCGCGCGTCACCGGCGCCCTATCGCGACATCAGAACCGGCACGGTCATGTGCTGCAGGATATGCCGGGTGACGCCGCCGAAGAGCATCTCGCGCAGCCGCGAATGGCCGTAGCAGCCCATCACCAGAAGATCGTGTCCGTGATCGACGAGTTGCGCCAGGACCTCGTCGCCGACCGAGATTTCGCCGCTATGCGAACGGGCCGCCTCGGCCCTGATGTCGTGCCGTGCCAGCGCCAGCGCCATGTCGTCGGCCGGGGCGAGGCCGGCCTTGGCGCCCGCCTTGTCGGGGTCGATGCAGAGCACCCGCACCAGTGACGCGTCCTTCAGAAGCGGCAGCGCGTCGAACACGGCGCCCGCCGATTCGCGGCTGCCGTTCCAGGCGACGAGCGGCTGCTTGCCCACCTGCGTATATTCGCCGGCATAGGGCACGAACAGCACTGGTCGCCCGGTTTCGATCAGGAGATCGGTCAGCGGCACGTCGGCGCCGCCGGCCGCCTGCCCGACCACGACGAGATCGGCGACGAGGGCATTCCGGGTCCAGACCGTGTCCGCATCGCCTGCCATCGGCTCCTCGCGCCGCCATTCGGTCGAGACGCTGGCGTTCGCGGTCGCCGTCTTGAAGACCTCGGCAATGGCATCGGCCTCGCTCTGCGCGGCCTGCCGGGCCTGGTCGATATATTCCAGCGAGACCTCGGTCGGAATGCTGACCACCACGTCCTGCACGACATGCAGGCCGACCAGATGGGCGCCCTGCCGCTCGGCGATCGCCAGCGCCGTCCGCAGGATCGCGCCGGCGCGCTCGCTGTTGTCGAGGCAGACCAGTATCGTCCGGTACATGGAAAACTCCCTTGGCTGGGCCGCGACGGGGCCGTCATTCGCCCGACCGTAACTCGCCCCCGCACGAGCACCCTTGACCTCGCGCAAATCCGCCGAGGCCCGGCGGACGGATCACCCTGACCGGACGGGATTCAGCGGCGCGTCGGCGTTTTGTCGCCGGCCGGCATTGGCCGTCCCCCGTCCCCGCGGCTATAGGCAGAGGGAACGCGAATGACCGGAGTTGTCCCGTGGCCGAACATCGTTTCCAGCCGACACGCTTCCACAACACGCTGGGCCCGCACGAGCCGGCGCTGAGCATTGCGCCGGGCGACACCGTCATCACCGACACGCTCGACGCCTGGGGCGCCGACGCCACCGGCGCCTTCGTCGGCACGCGGCCGAACCCGATGACCGGTCCCTTCCTCGTCGAAGGCGCCGAGCCGGGCGATACGCTGCGCGTCACCATCGAGCGCATGACGCCGAACCGCGACCGCGGCTGGACCTTCTCCGTCCTGGCGCCGAACGTCGTCGATCCGCAGCGCGCCGCGCAGATGCCGGAGCGCGAGCGGGTCGAGTGGATCATCGACAAGGATGCCAACACCGTGCGGCTGGAGAACCCGCCGACGCGGCTGCGCGACTGGGTGTTGCCGCTGGCGCCGATGATCGGCTGCTGCGGCGTCGCGCCGGCGCTCGGCCAGGCCATCTCCACCGCCACCAGCGGTCCCCATGGCGGCAACATGGACTATCGCGGCATCACGGCCGAGGTGACCCTGTCCTTCCCGGTCTTCCGGCCCGGCGCCCTGTTCTTTCTCGGCGATTGCCATGCCTCCCAGGGCGATGGCGAGATCGTCGGCACCGGCATCGAGACCTCCTTCGAGGTCGCCTTCACCGTGGAGATCGACAAGGGCCGCACCATCGGCTGGCCGCGCGGCGAGGACGCGCAGGGCATCTTCACCCTCGGCAATGCCCGCCCCCTCGACCAGGCGCTGCAGCACGCCACGACGGAAATGCTGGACTGGCTGTCCCGCGACTACGCAATGGACGCGGTGACGGCGAGCCACTTCCTCGGCCAGACGGTCCGCTACGACGTCGCCAACGTCTTCAACCCGGCCTATTCCGTCGCCTGCCGGATCGCGAGAGAGGACCTCGAACGGGCCGGCGCCGCCGCGTGAGCACCGGGCCGTTTCCGAAGGTTTCGCAGGATCGGCGACAAGATCGTTGCGCGACGGGCTTTCCGTGCGCGGGTCTGCTGCTAGCTTCGTTCCCGTCAACGAAACGCCACTGGAAGACTGTATGAACGCGCATGCGCTCGACGAGCAGACGGACGACTGGTTCTGGCGCCGGGAACGGGCCGACAGACTGTCGGTCATCATCGACGCCGCCGACTTCTTCAAGGCGGCCAAGGAGGCCATGCTCCAGGCCCGGCATTCGATCCTCCTGATCGGCTGGGATTTCGACGCGCGGATCGACCTGGAGCCGGAAGGCAAGACGCTGGACGGCCCCAACCCCGTCGGCCCGTTCCTCACATGGCTCGGCAAGCGCCGGCCCGAGCTCGATATCCGGATCCTCAAATGGGATACCGGCATGATGTACTCGATCGGCCGCGGCGAGACGCCCCTCACCCTGCTGCGCTGGAAACTGTCCGGCCCGGTGCAGATGCGTCTCGACGGCGTGCATCCGCCGCTCTCGACGCATCACATGAAACTACTGGTCATCGACGAGGCCCTGGCCTTTTGCGGCGGCATCGACATGACCACCGGGCGCTGGGACACCCGCGAACACGCCGAGGCGAGCCCGGGCCGGCTGTCGCCCCGCAAGGCGCCGCTCGGCCCCTGGCACGACGCGACGACCTGCGTCACCGGTCCGGCGGCCAAGGCGCTCTCCGATCTCGCCCGCAGCCGCTGGGCCCATGCGACCGGCAAGATGCTCGGTCCCTTCGCCGGAGACTTCGATATCTGGCCCAGCGACGTGACGGTGGATTTCGAGAATATCGACGTCTCGATCTGCCGTACGGTGCCCGAGCATCTCGAACGTCCGCAGGTGACCGAGATCGAACGCGCGACGCTGGCGGCCATCGCGACGGCCAGGCACCGCCTCTATATCGAAAGCCAGTATTTCGCCTCCCGCCGGATCGCGGAGGCGATCGCCGAACGGCTGGCCGAACCGGACGGGCCGGAGATCCTCGTGGTCAATCCCGACACGGCCGATGGCTGGCTGGAAGCCGAGTTCATGGATTCCTCGCGCATCCGCATGATGCAGATCGTGCGCCAGGCCGACCACAATGACCGCTTCCGTCTGGTCTATCCGGTGAACGCCGCCGGCACGCCGATCTACGTCCACGCCAAGATCATGATCGCCGACGACCGCCTGTTGAAGATCGGCTCGGCCAATCTCAACAACCGGTCCATGGGCTATGACAGCGAGTGCGATCTCGTCATCGAATCCGAGGACGACCCCGCGGTCGCGAAGCGGATCGCCCATATCCGGGACGATCTCCTCGGGGAGCATCTCGACCTCTCCCAGGACGCGGTCCGCGACGCGCTGGCCGACGGCGGATCGATGATCGCCCTCGTCGACAGGGTCAGCGCCACGAACGGCCGCCGCCTGGTGCCGCTGCCGATGCGCGAACTCACCCCGGACGAGGAAATGCTGGCCGAATCCAACCTCGCCGACCCGCTGCGCCCCGGCCGTCTCAAACGGACGTTCCGCAAGCTGCTCGGCTGATCACCGCCAGCGGCGGCGATCGGGGCATGCGCGCGATCCGTGCCGCAGCCCGGTCGCCATCGGCTCAATCGGCCTCGCTCATGGCCCGGCGCAGCTTCCGGATCATCACGCCCCGCGCCTTGTCGCCGGCCGCGTTCTCCAGACGCTCGTTGATGTCGAGAAGCAGGCGGGACACCTCGTTGTGCCAGTCCAGATGGCCAGGCTGGGCCGGATCGATGCGGGAGACGGGCTCCGAGGATACCGGCACGGCCGACCACGCCGTCAGCCTGAACGCCGCGTCCAGCTGCGGGATGACGATGCGCTCCGGGGCGACCACGCCCGCAAGCCGTTCCTTCAGTGCGTCGATGGCCTCCACCTCGCCATGGACGAGAAACACGCCGGCCGCCACCGGGCAGCGCTCGGAGAGCCATTCCCGCAATTCCGGCCCGTCGGCATGGCCCGAATAGAGATCGATCGCCCGGATCTTTGCCCGCACGATCACCTCGTCGCCCTGAATGCGGACCGTCAACGCTCCGTCCCGCAGGATGCGGCCGAGCGTCCCCTGGGCCTGGAATCCGACGAAGAGCACCGTCGCCTGCGGCCGCCACAGCCAGTTGCGCAGCCGATGGCGGATCCGCCCTGCCTCGCACATGCCGCTGGCGGCGATGACGATGTGGAAACCCTTCAGCCGGTCGAGCGCCTTGCTCTCCTCGGCGGATTCGGTGAAGCGGATATTCGGCGACGTCAGCGCCCGCGACAGGATCTCGCCGTGGTCCAGCTCCCTGGCGTGCCGGGCGAAGACGCCGGTGGCGCGGGTGGCCAGCGGCGAGTCGATGATGATCGGCACCGCCGGCAGATCGCCGCTCTCGATCAGGATCTGCAGGTCGACCAGCAGCTCCTGGGTCCGCTCCACCGCAAAGGACGGAATCAGCAGTGCCCCGTCCGGGTCCAGCGCGGCCTCCACCGCCTCGCGCAGTAAGAGGCGGCGATCGGCCTCGCTCGCGCCCTCCCGGTCGCGATCGCCATAGGTGCTCTCGCAGATGACGTAGTCGAAGCCGGAGGGCGCCGATGGATCGGCTTGCAGCAGCTTGTGCTCCGGGCCGATGTCGCCGGAAAACAGCAGGCGCCGCGGCCGCTCTCCCGGCGCCGGACATTCGAGCTCGATGGACGCCGAGCCGAGCAGGTGCCCGGCGTTCCAGTAGCGCGCCCTTATGCCGCCGGCGACCGTGAACCAGTCGCCGAGCGCTACGGGCTCGAACTGCTTCAGGCAGTTCACGACATCGGCGCCGTCGTAGATCGGCACGACCGTGCGCCGGCCCCGGCGCTTGTTGCGCCGGTTCAGATGCGCGACCTCGGTGTCCTGGATGTAGGCGGAATCGGGCAGCATCACCGTGCACAGATCCTCCGTCGCGCGGCTCGCGAAGATCGGACCGGCAAAACCCGCTTTCGTCAGCTTGGGAAGCAGTCCGGAATGGTCGATATGGGCGTGGGTCAGGAGCACCGCGTCGATGCCGTTCGGATCGAAGGGAAAAGCGCGATAGTTCAGTTCCTTCTCGGCCTTCGAGCCCTGGAACAGGCCGCAGTCGATCAGGATCCGCCTGCCGTCCGCTTCGAGCTCGTAGCAGGAGCCGGTGACGGCTCGCGCCGCACCGTGAAAGCGCAGGACGGGCTCGGCGAGCCTGTCGCGTCTTTCGGTCTGCAGTGCCGGATGGTCGTCCACGGGCGTCTCCTCAGGCTTTCAGGGTCCGGGATGGAAGGGAACGGCGGCAGGGCCCGGGCGGAGGACGCCGAAAACGGATGCTGCCGCTCGTCGCCCTTATGATTCTTGCTCCGGAGACGACGCGTCGCCGATGCCGGCAGGCGCGTTACGTCGTCAGGCGCTGGCCGCCGGCAAGTGGTCCCGGACCCACTGCACGATCTGCCCCGTTCCCATGGCGCCGGAGGTCCGCGCTACCTCCCGCCCCTTGGCGAACAGGATCATCGTCGGAATGCCACGGATCGACAGGCGGGAGGCGGCCGCCTGCTCGGCGTCGGAATTGAGCTTGATCAGCCGGACATGCGGTTCGAGTTCCGCGGTCGCCGCCGCATAGGCTGGCGCCATCGACAGGCACGGTCCGCACCAGGGCGCCCAGACATCCACCAGAACCGGGATCGTGCTGCGGGAGACCTGACGCTCGAAGACCGCCGCGTCGACATCTTCGGGATGGCCGGCAAACAGCTTCGATTTGCATTTCCCGCATTTGGCGGCGAGCGCCGGGCGGTCCGGCGCGACACGGTTGATGCCGCCGCATCTGGCGCAGACGACGAGGTTTTCGCTCATGGCATCGGCCTTCGAAATTGTTGCCCGATCATGATAGCGCTGCCTCCGCCGGACGCGAGGCTACCCCCTCGCCGGCCTCGGCGCGTGCCACATGCTGCTTCACGGCGACGAAGCTGTCCGGCGTGACGGAGATCGAATCGATGCCGCATTCGACGAGGAAGGCTGCGAAGGCGGGATTGTCGCTGGGCGCCTGGCCGCAGAGGCCGACCTTGGCGCCGGCCCGGTGCGCCTCGCCGATCACGTGGCGGATCATCCATTTTACCGCCGGGTTCTCCTCGTCGAAGGAGGCGGCGAGAAGGTCCGAATCCCGGTCGATGCCCAGCGTCAGCTGGGTCAGGTCGTTGGAGCCGATGGAGAAGCCGTCGAACCTTGTGGCGAACTCGCCCGCCAGGATCACGTTCGCGGGGATCTCGCACATGACATAGACCTCCAATCCGTTCTCGCCGCGCACCAGCCCGTTCTCGGCCATCACCGCGAGCACGCGATCGGCTTCCTCGAGGGTGCGGCAGAACGGGATCATGACGATGACGCCGGTAAAGCCCATCTCCTCGCGCAGCTTGCGGATCGCCCGGCATTCCAGCGCGAAGCCCTCGCGGTACTGGGGGGAATCGTAGCGCGAGGCGCCGCGAAAGCCGAGCATGGGGTTCTCCTCCTCGGGCTCGAAGGCCCGGCCGCCGAGAAGATGGGCATATTCGTTGGTCTTGAAGTCGCTCATCCGCACGATGCAGGGCTTGGGATGGACGGTCGCGGCGATGCGGGCGAGCCCCTCGGCCAGCCGGTCGACGAAGAAGGCGGGCTTGTCCTCGTATCCGCGGGTGAGCTCGGTGATCTCGTCCCGCTCCGCCCCGTCGGCGATGCGCTCTGGATGAACCAGCGCCATCGGGTGGATCTTGATGGCGTTGTTGATGACGAATTCCATCCGCGCCAGCCCCACCCCGTCGGCCGGCAGCCGCCACCAGCGCATTGCCGCCGCGGGATTGGCGAGGTTCAGCATGATGCGGGTCCGCGTCGGCGGGACATCGGCGAGATCGAGGACGTCAGCCGTCACCTCGGCCTCCCCTTCATAGACGAAGCCGACCTCGCCCTCGGCGCAGGAGACCGTCACCTCCTGCTCGTCATGCAGGATCTGCGTCGCGTTGCCCGTACCGACGATCGCCGGCAGGCCGAGCTCGCGGCTGACGATGGCGGCGTGCGAGGTGCGCCCGCCATGGTCTGTGACGATCGCTGCGGCGCGCTTCATGACCGGTACCCAGTCGGGATCGGTGATCTCCGTGACGAGCACCGATCCGTCGACGAAGCGTGCGATCTCGCTGGCATTCCGGATCACGCAGACCGGGCCCGACACGGCGGCCTCACCGATCGACAGGCCGGCGCAGAGCTCGCGGCCATGCGCGCCGACGCGGTAGCGCTTCACCGCGCCGACCTCGCGCCGCGACTGCACCGTCTCGGGCCGCGCCTGGACGATGAACAGCGAACCGTCGCGGCCGTCCTTGGCCCATTCAATGTCCATCGGGCAGCCGTAATGGGCCTCGATGATCACCGCCCAGCGGGCCAGCGCCAGAATGTCGGCGTCACCCAGCACGAACTGCCGTCGCTCGACGAGCGATGTCGCGACGTTCTTGACCGGCCGGTCTCCGCTCGTGGCGTAGATCATCTTCTTGTCCTTCGCCCCGAGCGCCCGGTGGATGATCGGCGTCAGCGCCGGGTCGTCGAGGAAGGGCTTGAAGACCTGATACTCGTCGGGATCGACGGCGCCCTGCACGACGTTCTCGCCAAGCCCCCAGGCGGCATTGATCAACACGACGTTCTCGCAGCCGGTGTCGGTGTCGAGCGAGAACATCACCCCCGAGCCGCAGAGATCGGACCGCACCATCCGCTGCACCCCGACGGACAGGGCCACCTTGAAATGGTCGAAGCCCTTGGCCTCGCGATAGGCGATCGCCCGGTCGGTGAACAGCGAGGCGTAACAGCGACGGCAGGCATCCAGCACGGCGGACGGGCCGGACACGTTGAGAAAGGTTTCCTGCTGCCCGGCGAAGCTGGCGTCCGGCAGGTCTTCCGCCGTCGCGCTGGAGCGGACGGCCACGTCGACATTTTCGATGGACGAACGCCGCGAAAGCTCGCGATAGGCTTCGCCGATGGCCGCCGCCGTCTCCGGGGGCCAGTCGCCGCGCACGAAGGCGGCGCGGATCGTGCTGCCGGCCTCGGCCAGGGTGATCTTGCCGGCGGCGCGTGCATCCAGCGTGTCGCGCAGGACCGCGTCGAACCCGTTGGCCGTCACGAAGCGGCGATAGGCGTCCGCGGTCGTGGCAAAGCCCGGCGGCACCGCCACGCCGGCCGGGGCCAGCGCGCGCACCATCTCGCCGAGCGAGGCATTCTTGCCGCCGACCCGCGCCACGTCACCGCGCCCGGTCGCTTCGAACCAGAGGATTTCCCTGTCGGGCATGTTCCGTCTCCTTCGATGTCCGGATGGGTGGCCGCGAACTGTCGCTCTCGCCGCGTCAGAAATGCCGCGCGAGGGCGGGTGCGATCAGCGGTAACCGGCCTTGAACCCGGCGATCGCCTTCAAGGTCGCGGTGGCAATCGCCATGGCCGGGGTGTTGCCGCGGGCCGCCGCCACGGTCTGATCGTCGTGGTGGCCTTCGCCCTCCCGCAGCACGCAGTGCCAGTGCCCGCCAGGACCCGTGCCGCCGCGCAGGATGATGCTCCAGCCCGGAAGCGCCCTCGCGACCATCGCCAGAGCCCCGTCGGCGGACGCCATGGCGCGGTCGGCGTCCGCGGCGCTCTCGACTGACGACGCATGCTCATGCAGCGCCGTGCGAAGCTCGGCCTCCAGCGCAGCGTCGGGCGCGGTGGCGGCCTCGCACCGGGCCAGGATTGCGTTCAGATCGGTCGTGACCATGATGGGCTCCTTCCCCGCCGGCTCCCGGGTTTCGCATCGGGGAACCGGCCGATGTCACAATGGGGGAGGATCACCCGGACGGGATTGATCTGGCGCAAGCACACGCAGCGATCGTCGCTTTACCCATGGTCCGGGATGCTGCCGTGCCTCGGCTCCTGAAAAGTGGCCGGCCCGCGCTGCATCGGCGCTGCGCACCATCGGGCCCAATCGACGCATCGGAGAGACGCTGTTGCTGCTCAATCTCGCCATCGGCACCCTGGTGATCGCGCTCACGGTCCTCGTCCATACGCTCGGCCTCGTCGCGCTCACCCGCGCCATGGCATGGGTGATCCGCTGGCTGAACCTGAACCGCCACGCTCTGGGACGGTCCCTGTCGATGCTCGGGACCGTGCTCGGCCTGTTCGCCCTGCACACGATCGAGATCTGGCTGTGGGCCTTCGCCTATGTACTGCTGGGCGCCCATGAGAGCTTTGCCGAGGCGCTGTATTTCTCGACCTCGACCTTCTCCACCGTCGGCTATGGCGACGTCGTCCTCCTGCCAGAATGGCGGTTGCTGGGGGCGCTGGAGGGGGTCGGCGGCTTCATCCTGATCGGGTGGTCGACCGCCTATCTCGTCGCTGCCTCCACCCGCCACGGGCCGTTCAGGATCGGCGTGCATTTCTGAGCCCTGCCGCGAATGTCGGCGGCGGAGGCGTCAGTGCGGTCCCCCGGCCGTCCCCGGATTGAAGGACGGCGCATCGCTGGCCGGAAAGGATTCCTTTCCCGCCTCGTCCAGCATGTCGTCGATCCGGCGCTTCATCTCGGCGGCTTCGCGTGCGACCGTAAGATCGTGGACGTGAACGTCCGACCCGCCATTGCGCCGCATGATGTCCACGGCGCGGGCCTCATGCTCGAGATCGCGGACATGCGCCCACAAGAGCAGCCCGCCATCGGCCAGCTGCTCTTCCAGGCGCTGCGAATACTTTCGCTCGATCGTCCGGTCGAGGACGCTGCCGAGCGAGCCGGCGATGTAGCCCGAAACCGAAGCAGCCGCGATGGCCGCGGCAAGCGTGCCGCCGGAGGCCAGCATGGCGCCGGCCGCGGCCACCGCGCCGACATAGATCAGCATCCCGGCGACCATGCCTTCGGCGTCCCCGAGACTCTCTTTCGAAACATAGGCGACGACGGGCACGGACGGATCATCCTCCAGGTCGCGCACTGATCTGTAGCGATGGCCGAGCTTCGCTTCGACGGCGGCGCGGCTGGCCAACAGGCTGATCTCCGCCCGGTCGAAGCCGCCGAGCAGCAGATCGTCGATCGCCGCCTGGAACTGCGTCCGGTCGTGGAAGACACCCACGGCCTCGCGCACCTGTGTCACGTCGTTCATGGCCAATCTCCCTGGTATCGACAGCGCGGCCGGCTCGAAGCGGCATCGACGCCGGATGCCTGATGCGGCGGATGTTCCGTGCGCCCGGACCTGCGGCGCGCTCGGCATCCTGCAGGATGACCCCGACTGCGATGCCCGGCCTTGATCCCGATCAACCTTCGCAACGTCCCGGTGGATTGAGGCAGGTCAAGGTATCGCGGCTCCGCTGATGCTCGTCTGGCTGGATGACGGACAACGCTGTCTTCGCGATGCAGGACGTCACGAAGGTCTACAGGACCGGCGGAGCGGACGTCTGGGCTCTGCGCGGCGTCAGTGCCGAACTCGCGGCCGGCGAGGTGGTGGTCATGCTGGGCCCGTCCGGCTCCGGCAAGTCGACGCTTCTCAACATCATGGGCGGGCTCGACCGGCCGACCGACGGCCACGTCGGCTTTCAGGGCACGGACCTCAGCGGCGCCAGCGACCGCGAACTGACGCTGTACCGGCGCAATCATGTCGGCTTCGTCTTCCAGTTCTACAATCTCGTCCCCAGCCTGACCGCCCGCGAGAACGTCGCACTGGTCACCGAGATCGCGCGCAATCCGATGACGCCGTCGCAGGCGCTGGAACTCGTCGGCCTGACCGAGCGCCGCGACCATTTCCCGGCGCAATTGTCCGGCGGCGAACAGCAGCGCGTCGCCATCGCCCGGGCCATCGCCAAGCAGCCGGAAGTGCTGCTGTGCGACGAGCCCACCGGAGCGCTCGACTCGGCGACCGGCATCATGGTGCTGGAGGCGCTGACCACCATCAACCGGACCCTCGGCACGACCACCGCCATCATCACCCACAATGCCGGCATCCAGGCGATCGCCCACCGCGTCTTCCAGTTCGTCGACGGGCGGATCGAGAGCATGCACCGCAACGAAACGCGCCTGGCCCCGAGCCAGGTGAGCTGGTGATCCCGGTGGCGGCGCTGGACCGCAAACTCCTGCGCGATCTCATGCGCCTCTGGGCGCAGGGCCTGGCGGTGGCATTGGTCATGGCTTGTGGTGTCATGACGATCATCATCGCGGTCGGTGCGCACCGCTCCCTGCTGCTGACCCGCGAGGCCTATTACGAGCGCTATCGCTTTGCCCATGTGGTGGCCGAGGCGAACCGGGCGCCGCTGTCGCTCGGCAAGGCGATCTCGGAAATCCCCGGCGTCGCCTCCTTCGAGATGCGGATCAGCCGCCGGGTGCTGCTCGACCTGCCGCAGATGCGCGAGCCCGCCTCCGGTCAGGTGATCTCGCTGCCCGCCCATGGCGAACCCCGGGTCAATCGGCTGCTGGTGCGCCGCGGCAGGCTCCCCGAAGCTGGCCGCGCCAACGAGGTCGCGGTCAACGAGGATTTCGCCAGGGCTCACGCCTTCCGCATCGGCGACAGTTTTTCGGCGATCCTCAACGGACGCAAGGAACAGTTGCAGATCACGGGCACGGTCCTGTCCCCGGAGTTCATCTACACGATCGGTCCGGGCGACATGGTCCCCGACCCGCGCCGCTACGCCATCCTCTACATGCCCGAAGACGTGCTGGGCCCGGTGTTCGACCGAAAGGAGGCGTTCAACAATCTGGTTCTGCGGCTGATGCCCGGCGCCGGCGAACCGGCGGTGATGATGGCGGTCGACCGCTTGCTCGAACCCTATGGCGGCATGGCAGCCTATGGGCGCAAGCATCAGATGTCGCACGCCTTTCTCGATGCCGAGCTCGACCAGCTCGCGGCCATGGCGCGGATCATCCCGCCGATCTTCCTGCTCGTCTCGGCCTTCCTCATCAACATCGTGCTGACGCGGCTGGTGGCCCTGGAGCGCGAACAGATCGGCCTCCTGAAGGCGCTCGGCTATTACGATCGCACGATCGCCTGGCACTACGCCAAGCTGGTGATCGCGATCTCGGCGGTCGGCGTCGCGATCGGCGCCGGAGCCGGAACCTGGCTCGGGCGCGGGCTCGCCCGTCTCTATGGCGAGTTCTTCTCCTTCCCCTTTCTGGTGTTCCAGTCGAGCCCCGACCTCTATGCCATCGCCGCGGGCATCTCGATCGCCGCGGCGCTGGCCGGGGCGATGAAGGCGATCCTGTCCGTCCTGGCGCTCGACCCCGCCGTGTCGATGCGCCCCCCGGCGCCGGCACGCTTCGGCCGGTCGCTCCTCGCCCGCCTGGGACTGGCGAACCTGTTCTCCAAGCTCACGGTCATGGCGTTTCGCCAGCTGCTGCATCAGCCGGTCCGTGCCGCGCTGACCAGCCTCGGCATGGCCCTCGGCGTCGCGCTTCTGGTCACGGCGCTGTTTGCGCGCGACTCGGTCGACTTCATGGTGGAAACGGTGTTCTGGCGGGCCGATCGGCAGCATGCGAGCCTTGCCTTCGGTGAGCCGGCGCAGCCCTCCGTCATAGCGGCCGTGCGCCATCTGCCCGGCGTCGTCGCCGCCGAGCCCTATCTCAGCGTGCCCGTCATCCTCAGCAACGGCAACCGGTCACGTCGCCTTGCCATCACGGGAAAGCCGCCGGCAACCACGCTCTCGCGGGTTCTGGACGCCGGCTTCGATCCGATGGTGCTGCCATCCGACGGCGTCGTCATTTCCGAACGCGTCGCCCAGGTGCTCGGTCTGACCCGGGGCGGAACGGCGAATGTCGAGGTGCTCACCGGCCGTCGGAACGCGACGACCGTGCGGATCAGCGCCGTCGTCCAGAGCTTTCTGGGGCTGGGCGTCTTCATGGACATCGACACCCTGTCACGCCTCACCGGCGAGGGACCGCGCGTCGGCGGCGCGCATCTGGCGGTCGACACGGCCGCGCTCGATGCCCTCTACGCAGCGATCAAGTCGACGCCGGCGATCGCTTCGCTCGGTCTGCAGACCCTGTCGCGCGACAAGTTCCGCGAGACGATCGACCGCAACATCTCGATCATGACGACCCTCTACCTCACGCTGGCGGTCATCATCGTCTTCGGCGTGATCTACAATTCGGCGCGCATCCAGCTGTCGGAACGGGCGCGGGAACTCGCCAGCCTGCGGGTGCTCGGCTTCACCCGGATGGAGGTCTCGCAGGTCCTTCTGACCGAACTCCTGCTGGTCGTCATCCTTGCGCAGCCCCTCGGCTGGGCGCTGGGGGCCGGTTTCGCGATGCTGGTGACGGACGGCTTCGCCAGCGACCTCTTCCAGATCCCGCTGGTGCTGGAACCCGCCATCTTCGCCAAGGCCAGCCTCATCGTGCTGGCGGCCGCCGCAGGCTCCGCCCTGCTGGTGCGTCGCCGGGTCGACCGGCTCGACCTGATCCGCGTCCTGAAGACGAGGGAGTAATCCATGGCACGCTGGCTGAAATACATCCTGCTCCCGCTGGTCCTCGGCGGTGTCGCCTTCGCCGCCTACGAGGCCCTTCGGCCGAAGCCGATCCCCGTCGACATCGCCGTCGTGACCACCGGCCCTCTCACCGTCACCGTCGACGAGGAAGGCATCGCCCAGTACCGCGACGTCTACACGGTGTCGGCGCCCTATGCGGCCCGGACCGAGCGCAGCCCCCTGCATGTCGGCGACCGGCTGGTGGCCGATCGCAGCCTGATCGCGACGCTGCATCCGATCGATCCGAGCTTCATCGACATGCGCTCGGAACGCGAACTGGCGGCCGCCGTCGGCGTGGCCCGCGCAGGGATCGAGCTGGCCGAGACAGACCTGACCTTTGCCGCGACGGATCTCAGGCAGGCCGAATCGGATCTGCAACGTGCCGAGAAGCTGAAGGCGACCAACATCATCTCCGCCGCCGCGCTGGAGGCCGCGAGAACCGCCGTCGAACTCAAGCAGGCCGCGCTGCAGCGTGCCGAGAACCAGGTTGCGCTCCGACAGAGTGAACTGGTGAGCGCCCAGGTGCGTCTGATCCAGCCGGACGACGCGCCCTCGGTCGGCTCCATGTCCGACCGTTGCGTGCCCCTGCTCTCTCCGACCGACGGCGTGGTGATCTCGGTGCCGGTGGAGAGCGAGGCGGTGGTGCCGGCCGGCACCGCCCTGGCCGAGATCGGCGACCCGCGCCGGCTGGAGGTGGTCGTCGACCTCCTCTCCTCGGACGCGGTCCGGGTACGCGAGGGCGCCACGGCCATCATCGCCGACTGGGGCGGACCCGATCTGACGGCCAAGGTGCGCCGCATCGAGCCGACCGCCTTCACCAAGGTGTCCGCCCTGGGCATCGAGGAACAGCGGGTGAATGTGCGGCTCGACATGGATCCGACCGACGCCGAGACGCCGCTGCCCGGCCACCGCTACCGCGTCTTCGTCAGGATCGCGGTCTGGCAGGCCGACGCCGTCCGCCGGGTGCCGCTCGGCGCGCTGTTCCGCTCGGGCGACGCCTGGAATGTATATGTGGTCGAGGACGGCCGCGCAGTCATGCGGCCAGTCGACATCGATCACCGCGACGACGCGATGGCCGAACTGCGGGACGGCGTGCCGGAGGGCGCGCGGGTCATCCTGTTTCCCAGCGACAGCGTCACCGACGGCGTCAGCGTCGAGTCCCGCGATGCGGATGCGCTTTGAAGGCTGAAGATGCGATGCCGGGACGCTGCGTCCGAGAATACGCGTCACATGAGTTTGCCGAACGGTGCTGCGCCGTCCGGCACGCTGCAACGGTCAATCGCCGGTCTGCGAGTCCTGCGGGGACACGACGACGCTGTCGGTCTGTTCGGACGTGGTCCGGGTGGAATCCGGTTCCAGCGTATCGCCATCGGGCTGTGTCGAATAACCGATCGCTCCGACGATGAAATAACCGACCACGATGAGGAAGAGACCGGCGATCAGGATCAGGAGGACGGGACGCCCCCTGCTTCCCTGCCGGGCCTCGGTCGAACTGACTTTCTTGACCATGCGTGCTCCGCTTCGTGTTCCAACTCAAGGGGTGAAACAGTGCGTGGCGCGATAGGTTGCGGATCGATTGGCGAGCACATTGCCGCATGCCCGTCGCAGACTGACCGGCCCCGCCTCGACACAACCGCCCGGACAATGACGGACGGGCTGGCGGCACGCGCGATTGCGCAGGCGATGGCGACGCGCAAAGGGACAAGCCCAAGCGCCGCGCCGTGAACGGCACGGACAGGCCGTGTCGTCTCAGAAATCATGCTGCGATGTCATGTGGGAAAGCTGGTCGGAGCGAGAGGATTCGAACCTCCGACCCCCTGAACCCCATTCAGGTGCGCTACCAGGCTGCGCTACGCTCCGACTGCGTCACTCCTAGAGGCCGGACGCTTTCGGTGCAACAGGAAAATCGGCGCGAAAGCGCCATCGTCTGATGTCGATCGGCGGCGCATGCGGGTGGCCCGGAACGCGGCGGCGGCGACGCGATGGTAGCCCCGCAATCGCGGCCCATACCGGCCGATCAGCGGACCTGATCGAGCAGGCGCTTGCACTCGAGAAGTTCGAGAATCACGTCGTCGAGGGCGGCGATGCTTTCGGCCGGAAGTCCGGTGCCGGCATCCGCGGCCGGCTCGCGATAGCGCTTCAGGAAACCGCCGCGTGGCCTGGCCGGCTCGTCCGGCTCCCGCATCTCCGGTTCGGGCGCAGCCATCGGTGCCGGCGCGGCCTCGGCGGCCGGTGGCTCGGGCAGCGGCTCGGTGGCGATCAGATCGAGATCATGCAGCGGCGGCTGGGGCGCCTCGGCCGCGGGCGCGGCGGCAGCGGGCAGATTGGTGCGGCCCGCCTGGATCTGGGCCAGCGCGGCCATGTCGCCGGTCCCGATGGCAACGACGAAGCGCGGACCGTTCTCCCTGAGGATCCGCTGCACGCCCTTGATGGTGAAGCCCTTGACGTAGAGCAGGTAGCGGATGCCGCGCAGGAGCTCGACATCGTCGGGCCGATAGTAGCGGCGCCCCCCGCCCCGCTTCATCGGCTTGATCTGCTGGAAACGGGTTTCCCAGAACCGCAGCACATGCTGCGGCAGGTCGAGTTCGTCGGCGACCTCGCTGATGGTCCGGAAGGCGTCGGCGCTCTTGTCGGTCATGGTCGCAATCGTCGAGCCGTTTCGGCTATTCGGCCGCCGCGTTCAGCATGGCCATGGATTCGGTCTCTTTGTCGGCGCTGCCGCCGTCCTGGCGCTGTACATGCGCCTCGACGATCCGGTCCTTGAGGACGTTGGAGGGCTTGAACACGGCAACGCGGCGCGGAAGGATCGGCACTTCTTCGCCGGTCTTCGGATTGCGGCCGATCCGCTCGTTCTTCTCGCGCACCAGAAACGACCCGAAGGACGAGATTTTCACCGATTCCCCGCTGGCGATCGTCGAGCACATCTCGTCGAGGACCATTTCCACCAGCTGCGCCGACTCGGTTCGCGACAGCCCGATCTTGCGAAAGACGGCCTCCGAAAGATCCGCTCTGGTGAGAGTTCTCTCTCCCATCAATGTCCCCTAACTTTGCCGGAAGACCGCAGGGCGAAACATGCGGGCAGCGCCTTGTTCGTTGCGAACATTAACGAAAACAGCATGTGAATCAAGGATCGATGTCTACCAGCGGATCAGAACTGCCCCCCACGTAAACCCGCCGCCCATCGCCTCCAGAAGCACGAGGTCGCCGCGCTTGATCCGGCCGTCCCGCACGGCCGCGTCGAGCGCCAGCGGAATCGAGGCGGCGGAGGTGTTGCCGTGCTGATTGACGGTGATCACCACCTTTTCCGGCGCAATTCCCAGCTTGCGCGCCGAGGCGTCGATGATCCGGCGATTGGCCTGGTGCGGCACGAACCAGTCGACGTCGTCCGGCCCGATGCCGGCCGCCGCGAAGGAATCCTCGATGACGTCGGTGATCATGCCCACCGCATGCTTGAAGACCTCGCGGCCCTCCATGCGCAGCTTGCCGACGGTGCCGGTCGTGGACGGGCCGCCATCGACATAGAGCTTGCCCTGGTGGGAACCGTCCGAGCGCAGCTTGCTGGTGATGATGCCCTGGGCCGAACCGGCATCGGCCGCGTCCGCAGGCACCGCTTCCAGCACCACCGCGCCGGCGCCGTCGCCGAACAGGACGCAGGTGGAGCGGTCTTCCCAGTCGAGAATGCGCGAGAAGGTTTCCGCGCCGATCACCAGCGCCCGCTTGGCGGCGCCGCCCTTCAGATAGAGATCGGCGGTCGTCAGCGCGTAGACGAAGCCACTGCACACCGCGTGGACGTCGAAGGCGAAGCCATGGGTGATGCCCAGCTTGTGCTGCACCTGCACGGCGGAGGCCGGAAAGGTGTTGTTCGGCGTGGCGGTCGCCAGGATGATCACGTCGATATCGGCGGGCGTCAGGCCGGCCGCGTCCAGCGCCTTGCGGGCCGCGCCCTCG
Organism: Aurantimonas litoralis; assembly: GCF_026153195.1. Taxonomy (NCBI): domain Bacteria; kingdom Pseudomonadati; phylum Pseudomonadota; class Alphaproteobacteria; order Hyphomicrobiales; family Aurantimonadaceae; genus Aurantimonas; species Aurantimonas litoralis. The sequence goes on from NZ_JAPFBM010000010.1 coordinate 29,884, forward strand.
GCGAGCGACACCGTCGTCTCACCCTCGCCGGCGATATGGCGCGCCTCGATGCCGGTGCGCTGGCGGATCCACTCGTCGGAGGTCTCGACGATGCCGGCGAAGTCCTGGTTGCGCATCGTGCGTGCGGGCAGAACGGAGCCCGTGCCGCGGATCACGGATCGGATGGACATCGTCATTGACTGCTGCTCTCGGGGGTCGCCGGTACGTCGTCGGACACACGCAGGTGAAAGTTTTCCAGGTCGGCTTCGATCTTCTCGCGCAGGCCGTGCCGGGCCATCGCATGGGCCAGATCGATCGCCGCCGCGATCCCTTCGGCGTCGGTCCCGCCATGGCTCTTGATGACGATGCCGTTGAGGCCGAGGAAGACCCCGCCATTGACCTTGCGCGGATCCATCTTGTCGCGCAGCCGCTGGAAGGCGCTGCGGGCCAGCAGATAGCCGGCGCGGGCCATCCAGGTCCGGTTCATCGCTGCCTTCAGATAGGCGCTGATCTGCCGGGCCGTGCCCTCGGCGGTCTTCAGGGCGATGTTACCGGTGAAGCCCTCGGTCACCACCACGTCCACCGTTCCCTGTCCCAGATCGTCGCCTTCGACGAAGCCGCGATAGTCGATGCCGGGGATCGGCGTCTCCTTGAGCAGGCGGCCCGCCTCGCGGATCTCGTCCTGGCCCTTCACCTCCTCGACGCCGATATTGAGGAGGCCGACCGTCGGCCGCTCGACGCCGAAGAGCGCGCGCGCCATGGCGCCGCCCATCATCGAGAAATCGATGAGCTGCTGGGCGTCGGCGCCGATCGTGGCGCCCACGTCGAGGACGATGCTCTCGCCGCGCAGGGTCGGCCAAATCGCCGCGATGGCCGGGCGCTCGATATTGGCCATGGTGCGCAGGCAGAACTTCGCCATCGCCATCAGGGCGCCGGTGTTGCCGGCCGAGACCGCGACATCCGCCTCATGGGTCTTCACCGCCTCGATGGCGCGCCACATGGACGATTTGTACCGCCCCTGCCGCAGCGCCTGGGACGGCTTGTCGTCCATGCGGATGGAGATCTCGCAATGGTGGAAGGTCGACGCCGCCTTCAGTTCGGGATGCTGGTCGAGCACCGGCAGCACCGCCTCGCTCTGACCGAACAGCACGAACCGCGTGCCCGGATGCCGCTGGAGCGCAATGGCGGCTCCCGGCAAGACGACGGAAGGGCCGTGGTCGCCGCCCATGGCGTCGACCGAAATCGTGATACCAGTGTTTGAAATCAATGGTCTCTCGCCTTTGCGCACGGCGTCCTGGCCGCGCGGCGCGAAGATATCGGTTTACGCGTGAACAGCAACCGCCGAATTGAAACAGTCATTCGCCCTTGGCGTCCTTGGTCTCGCGCGGCACCAGCGTGGTGAGCACGTCGAAGGCCGAGCGGACGCCCGCCTTGGGGTCGGGATCGGTATCGACGGCCTCGAAGGCGACGTCGGATTCGCGCGGATAGGGATCCAGCCCCAGCGACACCGCTTCCATCAGGAACGGCCCGACGTCGATCTGCGGTCCGCGGAAGGTCTCCGGCGGGTCCTCGCTTTCCAGATCGACGTGGATCTCGTTCTCGCCGGTCTGGGGCACCGGCGCCAGCCGCGAGCCCTCCGGCACGAAGGTGGTTTCGAACGCCTCGTTCAGCGCCTGGCTGACCGGCTCCAGCGTCACGACGCTCTCCTGGACCAGGGTCGCGCGCAGGCTGCCCTTCACCTTCACCCCCTCGCCGCGCCAGCGCGAGGCGGTGAGGTCGGCCCGCAGCTCGCGAACCTCGAGGATATCGAGATGCCGGGCCAGCGCGGCGCGCTCGGCCTCGTTCGCCTCGTAGTGGATCTCGAGGCCGTCGCGCGGCAGCTTCTCGGCGGCGATGTGAAGTCGGATCGGGTCGGGCCCGGTCTGCGGATTGCTCATGGTCTGGTCCCTGGTTGAAGCGTGCCGGCCAGGATCGTCTCGGCCGCTATCGCTCCAAATCGCTCGTTTTCCGCCATCATGTAGGTCGCAAGGCGCGCGCTTGCATCCTCCGGCGCGTCCGCCGGCACCGCCCGGCCTTTCAGGCCGGCCGAAAGGGCCGCCGCGTCGTCGGCGTCGAGCGCGGCATCATAGACCGACACCCGCTCGTAGAAGACGCCGGCCAGCTTGCGCATGCGCTTGGGCACGGACGGATCGCCGACGCCGAGTTCGCGGATCGAATCCTCGATGTCGGTGATGAAGCGATCGACCACCTCCTGCGCCAGCGGCCGCAGGGTCGCCTCGTCCCGGCAGCGCCGCAGGAACAGGAAGACGTGCACCGACAGCGCCTCGAAGCGTCCCATCACCGTGTCGGGAATGGCGCAGGCGAGATAGAGGTCGTCCTGGCGCGACCGGATCACCAGCGCGGCGTAGAGATCGTCGACGACCTCCCGGTTGCGCGCCTTGAGGCGACGGTTGGCTCTGAAACGTTGAAACATTGCTGGGCCGATCGATGGCTACACTGCCATGGGCGGTGCCACAGCGCCGGATCGATTGCAACGCTCCCGCAGGTGCTTTACCAAAACGCATCCGCCGCGCTCGCGCGTCAGCCGGAGGCGTCCGCTCGCGGACATCCCGCCGGCCGGCACTCCCGCGTCGCGGCAACGGACCTGCCAGCCGCGTATCGGCGATGGCCTCAAGGAGTAAGACAGCGTGAAGCCTTCCGTCCGACTCAAGCGCCCTCTCCTCGCCTCGGCCGCCGTTCTGGCCGCACTGACCCTGTCGAACTGCACGACCAGCGAAGTGCTGACCCAGGGCTACGTGATTGACGAAAAGACCGTCGAACTCGTGCCGGTCGGCTCGAGCCGCGAACAGGTGCTGCTGGCGCTGGGCTCACCCTCGACCACGGCGACCTTCGACAATGAGGTGTTCTACTACATCTCGCAGAAGCGGGTCCGGCCGGTCGCCTTCATGAAGCCGCAGCTCGTCGACCAGCGCGTCCTGTCGGTCTATTTCGACGGCGAGGGCCGGGTCGAGCGCATCGCCAATTACGGCCTGCAGGACGGCCAGCCCTTCGACTTCATCTCGCGCACCACGCCGACCGGCGGTCAGGACCGCACCTTCCTCGGCCAGATCCTGTCCGATACCGGCAGCGGCTCGCCGGGCCCGAACCTCTAGGGTTCGCCGACACCGTTACCGCGTCAACGAAAAGGCCCCGCAGGTTTTCGCCTGCGGGGCCTTTCTTGTTTCGGCCAGGCCGCGATCAGTTGTGCGCCAGCACCGCGAGCAGCAGCAGCGCGACGATGTTGGTGATCTTGATCGCCGGATTGACCGCCGGTCCGGCCGTATCCTTGTAGGGATCGCCCACCGTGTCGCCGGTCACCGAGGCCTTGTGGGCGTCGGAGCCCTTCTCGTGACGCACGCCTGCGCTGTCCACGAAGCCGTCCTCGAAGGACTTCTTCGCATTGTCCCAGGCACCGCCACCGGAGGTCATCGAGATGGCGACGAAGATGCCGGTGACGATGACGCCGAGCAGCATCGCGCCCACCGCCGAGAACGCCTGGCTCTTGTCGGCGATCAGATAGACGCCGAAATACACCACGATCGGCGCCAGCACCGGCAGCAGCGACGGCACGATCATCTCGCGGATCGCCGATTTGGTCAGAAGGTCGACGGCCCGTGCATAGTCCGGCCGCTCGGTGCCGGCCATGATGCCCGGCTTCTCGCGGAACTGCCGGCGCACCTCGTCCACCACCGAGCTCGCGGCGCGGCCGACGGCCGTCATCGCGATACCACCGAACAGGAACGGGATGAGGCCGCCGAGCAGCAGACCGACCACGACGAAGGGGTTGGTCAGGGCGAAATCCGGTTCGACGCCCCGGAAATATTCGAAGCCGTTGCCGGCATTCGCCTGCTCGACGAAATAGGCCAGGTCGTAATTATAGGCCGCGAACAGCACCAGCGCGCCAAGACCGGCCGAGCCGATCGCATAGCCCTTTGTAACCGCCTTCGTCGTGTTGCCGACCGCATCGAGCGCGTCCGTCGACTTGCGGACATCCGCCGGCAGCCCGGCCATTTCGGCAATGCCGCCGGCATTGTCGGTGACCGGACCGAAGGCATCGAGCGCCACGATCATGCCGGCGATGCCGAGCATGGCCGTCACGGCGATGCCGGTGCCGTAGAGCCCGGCGAGCTGGAAGGTCGAGATGATGCCGGCGACGATGACGATCGTCGGCAGCGCCGTCGATTCCAGCGAGATGGCGAGGCCCTGGATGACGTTGGTGCCATGGCCCGACACCGACGCCTCGCTGATCGAGCGGACCGGCCGGAAGCCGACGCCCGTGTAGTATTCGGTGATCCAGACGATCAGGCCGGTCACCACGAGGCCGATGATGCCGCAGACGAACAGGTTGAGACCGTTGATGGTCATGCCCGACGCCGCTTGACCGATGTCGCCGAAGCCGATGGTCGCCCAGGTGGCGACGGCGATGCCGACGATCGACAGAAGCGTTGTCGCCCACAGGCCCTTGTAGAGCGCGCCCATGATCGAGCCGTTCGAGCCGAGCCGCACGAAGAACGTGCCGACGATCGAGGTCAGGATGCAGGCACCGCCGATCGCCAGCGGGTAGATCATGACGCTTTCGATGATGTCGGTGCCGGCGAAGAAGATCGCGCCGAGCACCATGGTCGCGACGACGGTCACGGCGTAGGTCTCGAACAGATCGGCTGCCATGCCCGCGCAGTCGCCGACATTGTCACCCACATTGTCGGCGATGGTCGCCGGGTTGCGCGGGTCGTCCTCGGGAATGCCGGCTTCCACCTTGCCGACGAGATCGCCGCCGACATCGGCGCCCTTGGTGAAGATGCCGCCGCCGAGGCGGGCGAAGATCGAGATCAGCGAGGCGCCGAAGCCGAGCGAGACCAGCGAGTCGATGACCGTGCGATCGGACACGTCGAGGCCGATCGAGACCGTCAGGACGTAGAAATACACGGTGACGCCGAGCAGCGCGAGGCCGGCAACCAGAAGGCCGGTGATGGCGCCGGACTTGAAGGCGATGCCGAGACCGAGGCTGAGCGAGCGCGAGCAGGCCTGCGCGGTGCGCACATTGGCCCGGACCGAGACGTTCATGCCGATGAAGCCGGCCAGACCGGACAGGACGGCACCGATGACGAAGCCGACCGCCGCGTAGATCGACAGGAGCAGCGCGGTGACGATCGCCACGACCACGCCGACAATGGCGATCGTCGTGTACTGGCGGGCGAGATAGGCCTGGGCACCCTCGCGAATGGCCCCGGCGATTTCCTGCATCCGGGCGTTGCCCTGGTCGGCCGCAAGGACCGATCGCGTCGCCCAGCCCGCATAGGCAAGAGCCAGCAGCCCGCACAGGGCCACCACTATGAGAATTGTCGGCATGCTGTCCCCTCGATCCGTGCCGGTTTGGTCCGGCAATCTTCGATTGTTCTGCCGAAGACGGGGAAGGCTCCCCGCCTTGCCAAGCGGGTCGAGGTTATATGGAGTCGGCAAGCCGTCAAGCGCCGTGATCTTCGGCACGACGCGGTCGCGGTCAGGCTGGAATTCGGGCGCGTGTCCGTCCGGGCCGGAGGGGCGCCCGGCACGAGGATCTCAGTCGGCGGCCGGTTGCAGCGGCGCGAAGCGCGCCTGCAGGACGAGAACCACGAGACAGACCAGCACCACCGGGAAGACGACCATGTTCATCGTCTCCCATCCGGCGGCCACGAAGGTGCGCCCCGACAGGAAGGAGGCCAGCGAGACCGACGAGAACAGGACGAAGTCGTGCAGGCCTTGCGTCTTGTTCTTCTCCGAGGGGCGATAGGTCTCCGCCACGATGGCGGTGGAGCCGATGAAGCCGAAGTTCCAGCCAAGACCGAGCAGGATGAGGCCGGTCCAGAACTGCCAGACCGCGAGACCCGACAGGGAGACGGCGGCGCTGGCGGCCAGCAGCAGCAGGCCGGTCGCGACGATGCGCTCCTTGCCGAAGCGCTGGATCAGCCGGCCGGTGAAGAAGCTCGGGCCGAACATCGCCAGGACATGCCACTGGATGCCGAGCGTGCTGATGTCCTTGGACAGGCCGCAGCCGACCATGGCCAGCGGTGCGCCGGTCATCACGAAGCTCATCATGGCGAAGCTGCCGACACCGCAGCACAAGCCGGCCAGGAACCGCGGCTGCGCCACGACCGTCGTCAGCGGCCGCGCCGGCAAGGCCCAGGAAGACCAGCCCGATGAAGGCGCCGGCAAATTCCACCGGCAGGAACAGGTCGGCCGTATAGCGCACCGTCTGCGGGCCGATCACCGCGGCGAAGATGCCGCCGGCCAAAACGATGGAGATGGCCCGCGACTGGAACGAGCGGCGCGCGCCGTCGGTGGCGGCGAAGCGATATTGCTGGACGAAGGAGCCGCCGATGCCGATCAGCATCAGCGCGAAGGCGAACAGCCAGAAGCTTTCCTGGAAGAGCGCGGTCGCCGCGACGAGGCCACCGGCCGATGTCACCAGCGCTCCCGAGATGAAGCCGTAGCGCCGGCCGACCGCACGCATCAGCGCGGCGGCCGGTAGTGCGCCAAGGGCGACGCCGAGATTGTAGCCGGTCACCGGCAGGGTCGCGAGCGACTTGTCGGCCAGGAGAAGCCAGGAGCCGGCCAGGCCGCCGATCGAGATGGCGACGGGCCCGGAGGCGCCGCACAGCGCCTGTGCAGCGGCCAGGATGATGGCGTTGCGACGGACGGTCTTTTCGCCGAGCACCGGCCCGGCGGCTGGCGTTGCGGCGACCGGGGCGCTCACGCCGAGGGCTCACCGCCCGCTGCGCCGCGACGTGCGGTCCGGGTCTCGCCGGGCTTCTCGGCCCGCACACTGCGCGCCACGCGGTCGAGCACGGCATTGACCAGGCCGGGTTCGTCGCCGGTGTAGAAGGCCTTGGCGACGTCGATATATTCCGAGACGATCACCGCGACCGGCACGTCCTTGCGGTTCGACAATTCGTAGGTGCCCGCCCGCAGGATCGCCCGCAGCGTCGTGTCGATGCGCGACAGCGGCCAGTCGGTCGGCAGCGATGCGTGGATCTTGGGATCGATCTCGGTCTGGCTGCGGACGACACCCGACACCACGTCGCGGAACCAGCCGGCATCGGCCTCGCGATAGGTCTCGCCGTCGATCTCGCTGCCCAGCCGGAAATTCTCGTATTCGGCGACGGTCTCCAGCAGCGCGGTGCCGCCGACTTCCATCTGGTAGAGGGCCTGCACGGCGGCGAGCCGTGCCGCGCCGCGCTTGTTGGCCTGCTTGACCGGCCGCGCCTGGGGTTCGGAACTGGACATGATCAGGCTCCCATCCGCTCGCGCAGGGCAATCATCGCCAGTGCCGTACGGGCCGCGGCACCGCCCTTGTCCTTGCGCTTGGGGTCGGCCCGGTCGCGGGCCTGTTCCTCGTTCTCGACGGTCAGAATGCCGTTGCCGAGGGCGATCGATTCATGGACCGTCAGGTCGGTCAGCGCCCGGCCCGATTCATTCGAGACCAGCTCGAAATGATAGGTCTCGCCGCGGATCACGCAGCCGAGCGCGACGAAGCCGTCATACTCGGTGCCCGATTCATCGGCTGCGCCGAGGGCGAAACCGATCGCGGCCGGGATCTCCAGCGCACCGGGAACGGTGACGACGTCGAAATCGGCGCCGGCTTCCGTCAGCGCCGCCGTCGCACCGTCCAGAAGGAGGTCTGCGATGGGGTCATAGAAGCGGGCCTCGACGACGAGGAGATTCAGCTTGGCAGCCATTGCGGTATCCTTCGGGGAAGCGATGGCGTGGGTTACCCCTCGCGCGCCCTGCACGCAACAGGACCGAGGCGGCGAAAGCGTGTCGCGACGGGCAAAACCCGCAAAGACATGCAGAAAAGACGATAGGTCTTCGGCTCGCTCGGAGCCTCAGCTCTCCGCCGACCGTGCGCCGAACAGCCGTTCGGCATAGCGCGCGATCTGATCGACCTCGAGATTCACCCTGTCGCCGGCTTTTCGCGTGCCCCAGGTGGTCACGTCCAGCGAGTGGCGGATCAGGAGAACGTCGAAGCGGTCGCCATCGACGCCGTTCACCGTCAGCGAGGTGCCGTCGAGGCAGACGGAGCCCTTGCGGGCGATGAAACGGCTGAGGTCGCGGGGCGCCTGCAGCGTGAAGCGGACCGCCTCGCCCTCCTCGGTGACTGCGACGATCTCCGCCTGCCCGTCCACGTGACCCGACACGAGGTGCCCGCCGATCTCGTCGCCAATCTTCAGGGATCGCTCGAGATTGAGGGCGCTCCCCTCCTCCCAGCTTCCGGCCGTGGTCAGACGCAGCGCCTCCTCCCAGGCTTCCACCTCGAACCATCGGTCGGCGTCGCCCGGCTGGGGCAGCGCCGTCACGGTCAGGCAGACGCCCGAGCAGGCGATGGATGCGCCCAGCGCGATCCCGGCCGGGTCGTATTGGGTGGCGACGCGGAAGCGGCGGCCGGCGTCGAGGCGCTCGGTGCGCACGATCCGGCCGACGTCGGTGACGATCCCGGTGAACATCAGGCGGCCCTTCTCTCGAACTCGTACCAATGGTCGTCGCCGAAGCGATATTCGCGGACCAGGCGGAAGCGGCTGCGCGCCGTGGCGACATCGATGGGCGCGCGCACGCCCTCCTCGCCGATCTCCACGGGCCCCTGCACCAGGATCAGCCGGTCTACGAGATCGCTGTCGAGGAAACTGGCGCCGGTCTCGGCGCCGCCCTCCACCAGCACGCTCGCAACGCCCGTCGCCGCCAGATCCTCCAGCAGTTCGGGCAGTGCGATGCGCCCGGTCTCCGGATCGGCCTCGCAGGCGATGAACTGCACGCCCTGCCGGGCCAGCGCCGCCCGGCGCTCGGGATCGGCGCTGGCGAGGGTGGCGATCAGCGTCGGCGTCTCGGCGGCGGTGCGCGCGATGGTCAGCTCCGGTGGGGTCCGCAGCCGCGGATCGAGCACGATGCGGTTGGGCGACCGGTCGGCCATGCCCGGCAGACGGCAGTCGAGCCGCGGATCGTCTTCCTGCGCGGTCCCGGCACCGATCAGAATGGTATCGTGGCGGCCCCGAGCCAGATGGGTCTGGGCGTCGGCGACGGCCCCGGTGATCTTCACCTGGCCGCCGCCGCGAATACCGATCCGGCCATCGCGGGACAGCGCCATCTTCAGGAGGATTTCCGGCCGGCCCGCGCCATGCCGGGTCAGATAGCCCGAGATGGGCGCGGCGGCCTCGGCGGCCATGACGCGCGGGGTGACCGACAATCCGCCGGCCCGCAGGATCGCGTGGCCGCGGCCGTCGACACGCGGGTCGGGATCGGCCGCCGCCGAAACGACGCGCGTGATTCCCGCCGTCACCAGCGCCTCGGCGCAGGGGGGCGTGCGGCCGTGATGGGCGCAGGGCTCCAGCGTGACATAGGCAGTGGCGCCGCGCGCAAGCTCACCGGCTTCGGCGAGCGCGCCCGTCTCGGCATGCGGCCTGCCACCGATCGCGGTGACACCGCGCCCAACGATGCGCGGGCCGGTCTCGTCGTCGCGCACGATCAGCGTCGCGACGGACGGGTTGGTCGCCGTGCGTCCGACATGGCGCTGGGCGTAGCGGATAGCGGCCGCCATGAAGCGCCGGTCCATTTCGGTGGCCGGACGTTCGGGGCTCGTCGAAGTGCCCTGCCCGGTCACGAGGAGGTCTCGTCGGGCGGGGTCTCGTCCTCGTCGATCGCCGCGGCGCCGTCGCCGCGTCCCAGCTCGCCGATCAGCGACTGGAAATCGCGAGCCTCGCGGAAATCGCGATAGACGGAGGCGAAGCGGACATAGGCGACGTCATCGAGCCCCTTCAGGGCCTCCATGACCATCTCGCCCAGCGCTTCGGACCGCACTTCCTGTTCGCCGGACTGCTCGAGCCGGCGCACGATGCCGGAGATCAGCCGCTCGACCCGGTCGGGATCGACGGAGCGCTTGCGCAGCGCCACCTCGACCGAACGGGCCAGCTTGTCGCGATCGAACGGCACCTTGCGGCCGGACTTCTTCAGCACCTGAAGCTCGCGGAGCTGGATGCGCTCGAAGGTCGTGAAGCGACCGTTGCAATCCGGGCAGACCCGCCGGCGCCGGATCGTGCCGCCATCCTCGGCGGGGCGCGAATCCTTCACCTGACTGTCCTGCGAGCCGCAATAGGGACAGCGCATGGCACCTCTTCGATCCTGGAAGCGATCATGCGTGCCGATGGCCGACGCGCATGATCCCTGGCTGGGCCGTACCGGCCCGGGCGGCTGTCAGAGGCCTTCGTAGATCGGGAACCGGTCCGTCAGCGCGACGACCTTCTCCTTCACCGCAGCCTCGACGGCGGCGTTGCCCTCTTCGGAGTTCGCCGCCTTCAGGCCATCGAGCACCTCGACGATCATCCGGCCGACTTCCTGGAACTCCGGCACGCCGAAGCCGCGGCTGGTGGCCGCGGGGGTGCCGAGCCGGATGCCCGAGGTCACCATCGGCTTTTCCGGGTCGTTGGGCACGCCGTTCTTGTTGCAGGTGATGTTGGCCCGGCCGAGCGCCAGTTCCGACGCCTTGCCGGTCAGGCCCTTCGGCCGCAGATCGACGAGCATCAGATGGGTGTCGGTGCCGCCCGACACGATGTCGACGCCGCCCTCGCGCAGCGTCTCCGCCAGCGCCCGCGCATTCTCGCAGACCGCCCCGATATAGGAGCGGAAGCCCGGCGTCAGCGCCTCGCCGAAGGCCACGGCCTTGCCGGCGATGACATGCATCAGCGGTCCGCCCTGCAGACCTGGGAACACCGCCGAGTTGATCTTCTTGGCGATCGCCTCGTCATTGGTCAAGACGATGCCGCCGCGCGGACCGCGCAGGGTCTTGTGGGTCGTCGAGGTGGCGACATGGGCGTGCGGGAACGGGCTCGGGTGGAGACCCGCGGCCACGATGCCGGCGAAATGCGCCATGTCGACCCACAGATACGCCCCGACCTTGTCGGCGATCGCCCGGAAGCGGGCGAAGTCGATCTGGCGCGAATAGGCCGAACCGCCCGCCACGATGATCGCCGGCTTGTTCTCGATGGCCAGCGCCTCGACCTGGTCGTAGTCGATCAGGCCGGTCTCCAGGTCGAGACCATACTGCACGGCGTTGAACCAGCGGCCCGAGAGATTGGGCTTGGCGCCATGGGTCAGATGGCCGCCGGCGTCGAGGCTCATGCCGAGCAGCGTATCGCCCGGCTTCGACAGGGCAAGCAGCACCGCCTGGTTGGCCTGGCTGCCGGAATTGGGCTGCACATTGGCGAATTCGCAGCCGAACAGCTGCTTGACCCGGTCGATGGCCAGGGTCTCGACGACGTCGACGAACTCGCAGCCGCCATAATAGCGCCGGCCCGGATAGCCCTCGGCATATTTGTTGGTCAGCACCGAGCCCTGCGCCTCGAGTACGGCGCGCGACACGATGTTCTCGGACGCGATCAGTTCGATCTCGTGGCGCTGGCGCGACAGTTCGTTGCCGACGGCGCCGAAGATGTCGGGGTCGCGGTCGGCCAGCGAGGCGGTGAAGAAATCGCCGAACTCACGCGACGCATCGTTACGAATGGCCTGGCTCATGATGGTCTCCTTCGGGCGGCGCGGCGACCCGGCGGGGTCCTGCCACGAGATGGCTGCGCCAATACCATAGCCGCTAGCGCAGCACCAACGGCGAAAGGCCGCGCATGAAAAAGGCCGGGCGCATTGCTGCACCCGGCCCGCATGTCGTCGCGTTGGCTTGGCTCAGTAGCCGTCGTCGCCGCGGGCGTAGGGGTTCTGCTGGTTCGGCGCATAGGCCGTCGCCGTCAGTTCGCTCATCGCCAGCTGCTCGACGCCGTCGCGGTGATAGATATCGTCGCGGAACTGCACGACCGTCGGGTCGGTCGCCCAGGCGGTGATGTAGGTGAAATGCACCGGCACCGGGTTCAAAAGGTCGATGTCCTGACGCTCGCGGGCGGCGATCACCTGCTCGATGCGCTGGCGATCCCAGCCCGGCACGTCGCGGGCTAGCCAGACGATCAGGTCGCGCACGTTCTGCACGCGCACGCAGCCCGACGATTCGAACCGCATCAGCTCCGAGAACAGGCTCTGCTGCGGCGTATCGTGCATGTAGACCGCATGCGGGTTCGGGAAGTTGATCTTCACCGACGCCATCGCGTTGATCTTGCCCGGATCCTGGCGGAACAGGTACTTCACCGCCTCTTCCGTGTTCCAGTCGATCGTCTGCGGCGGGATTTCCTGACCATTGCCGTCGAAGATGCGGATGGCGTTCCGCTCCAGATAGGTCGGGTCCTTCTGCATCAGCGGGATGATGTCCTTGCGGACGATCGACACCGGGGCATGCCAGTACGGGTTCAGGTTGAGATTGGTGATGCGCGAGTCGAGGATCGGCGTCTGCCGGTCGACCTTGCCGACGACCGCCGTATGGCGCTGCACGACGCGGCCGTTCTCGACGGCCTCGATCGAGGCGGCCGGAATGTTGACCACGACGTAGCGCTGGCCGAGATCGGTGGCGACCTTCTCGCGAAGACGCTGCAGATTGGTCTGGAGCTGGCCGAGACGCAAATCGGCGCCGACATTCATCGCCTTGTAGGTGTGCCCCGAGACGACGCCGTCGGCCGGAAGGCCGTGGCGGGCCTGGAAGCGCTTCACCGCCGCATCGACATAGGTATCGAAGGCGGGCGATCCGCCGGCATTGCTGCCGAGGTCGCCGGCGATCGCCAGGCGCTGCCGCAGCACGGGCACGGTGCGAGACTGCACGCCGATCTTCAGCGTTTCGCCTTCCGGCACCATCGGCCAGCCGCCGCCCTGCACGATGGCGGAATAGCTGTTGATCGCCTCCTGCAGCGAATAGATCGTGTTTTCGGAGAGCACCGGGGAGTTCGAGGCGACCTGACGGACGTTGGAGCCGCGCGTGTCGAACTGATCGTCCCAATTGCCGCGGGTCGGCGCCTGCAGCAGTTCGCCGAGGGCGTTCTGCGCAAAGGCGGCACCGGGCAGCATCGCTGCACTGGCGGCCGCCGTGCCGAGCACGAAGCGACGGCGGCTGAGCCGCTTGCCGTTGCACGCGTCGTTGGAAATCGTCATCGAAACTCCTCGTGGATATGCACGTCCCTGCAGAACCTAGCCCGTCATGGTAAACGGAAGCTGACGGGTCTTGCCGGATTCGCCCGCTGACCAAGCGTTACAAGCTCGTAACGCACTCCAATATGGCCAAAGCATGAAGCCGGAAGTCCGCCTGGCACGGCCTTGCGGGCTATCGCCGCGACCGTGTCCGAACGGCCACCGATGCGTCGCGCGATTCACGCAAGCGTGAAGACAAACGCTTGGCGCCACAGGGCTTTTCCTGTCGCCCCGGGCAGCAGGGGCTAGAAAGCGCACGAGGTGCGCCCTATAACTCATGCACGGATGATACGCTGCGATTCGATATTTGCCGCCATGCCTTTTGGCAGGCGCCGCGCGCGCTCGCTGCGACACAGTCTTTAAAGGCAACTTGCCGCCGCCAGATCGGGGCAAGTTCAATGCAGTTGATATGATGATGATCTGCTTTGCGCGCGCCGGGATGGCCTGCACGCCGAGCGGAATGAGAGAGGAACCGGCTCCATGATGGAAGTGCTGCGCGAAAGACTCGCCGAACGTTCGATGCTGCGCGGCAGCGACCCCTCGGGCACCCAGACCGGGACGATCCCCTATGCGGTGGTCGGCGACCAGCCGGTCTTCCTCCTGATCACCTCGCGCCGGACCGGCCGCTGGATCTTTCCGAAGGGCTCCCTGATGGAGGGTCTGGCCCCCTGGGAGAGCGCCGCGCAGGAAGCCTTTGAGGAAGCCGGTGTCGAGGGTCACGTCGATCCGGCTCCGCTCGGCACCTACCGCACGCTCAAGCGCGGGCTTCGCCAGACCAAGGTCCTCGACGTGACGCTCTATCCGCTGCGGGTCGAGCAGCAGCACGACGCCTGGCAGGAAATGCGCCAGCGCTACCGGCACTGGGCGACTTTCGCCGAAACCCGCCGCCTCTTGACGGAAAAGCCGGTCGTCGAATTGACCGAGAAGCTCTATCGCCGGCTGACCGCTAGCTGACGACCATCGCCGACATGGCGAGGTAGAGCAGCGCCGAGAGCAGAGCTGCCGCAGGCACCGTGATCACCCAGGCGGCGGCGATGCCGAACAGGTGCTGACGCCGCACCAGACGCCGCCGCTCCCGCTTCTGGTAATTGGCGATCGCCTCCTCCGGCGTCGCGTTCAGCCGCGACGTCTTCAGGAACAAAGTCCGCGGCTGCACGCCGGGATTGACCAGCCCGCGGTTCGACTTGAACTCGCGCAGGAAGCCGACGCCGAAGATCGCGCCCACCGCGATATGGGTCGAGGACACCGGCAGGCCGAGGCTCGAGGCCAGCAGCACCGTGATCGCGGCCGACAGCGCGACGCAATAGGCGCGGATCTCGTTCATCTTGGTGATTTTCTCGCCGACGGTGCGGATCACCCGCGGTCCGAACAATGCGAGGCCGACGGCGATGCCGATCGCGCCGATCGACAGCACCCAGAGCGGCAGGACCACCTGCCCGTCGGCGGTCGATCCCGACGTGGCGGTCGCCACGATCGCGGCCAGCGGTCCGACCGCATTGGCGACGTCGTTGGCGCCATGGGCAAAGGAGAGCAGCGCGGTCGCGAAGATCAGCGGCGGCACGAACAGGCCGCTGATCGTCTTGATCCGGCTGTCCATCCCCGTGGAACGCCGGCGGATCCAGGGCCGCGCGACGAGCCAGCCGACGATGGCGAAGGCCAGCCCGCCCGCCAGCACATGCATCGGCTCCGGCTTCCACAGCCGCTTCAGGCCCTTGGTCATCAGATACATGGCGAAGATGCCGGACATCAGCGCCACCAGCACCGGCACCCAGCGCCGGGCCGCCGCGAGACGGTCCTCGCGGTTGAGAATCAGGGTCTCGACCAATGCCAGGAGCAGCGCCGCGATGCCGCCGCCCAGCGCCGGCGAAATGATCCAGCTCGCGACGATCGCGCCCAGCATCGGCCACGCGACGATCCCGGCGCCGGCTGCCGCCACGCCGGAGCCGACGACACCGCCGACGATGGCGTGGGTGGTGGAGATCGGCGCGCCGAAGACGGTTGCCAGATGAATCCACAGGCCGGCCGCCAGGAACGCCGCCATCATGATCAGGATGAAGTCGATCGCCTCCATCGCCGCGTGCGGCTGCAGGAGATCGCGGGAGATCGTGCTGACCACGTCGCCGCCGGCGATGATGGCGCCCGCGCCCTCGCAGACCGCGGCGATGGCCAGCGCACCGGCCAGCGTCAGCGCCTTCGACCCGACGGCCGGGCCCATGTTGTTGGCAACGTCGTTGGCGCCGACATTCAACGCCATGTAGCCGGCGATCACCGCGGCGATGACGACGAGATAGGTCAGCGGACCATCGGCCACGAAGACGCTGGCCAGCGCCATCGCCCCCAGAAGGAAGAGCACCGCCATGCCGGGCGCCGCGACCGAGCGGGCCGAACCGTAGGTGGCCGTTTCCAGTGAAACGACCTTTTTCAGATCCTTGTCGAGGGCGCTTTTCGGCATCGCTAGAAGACTGCTCCGTCACATGATGTCGGGCGCCCTTAGCACATGTGTTCCCCGATGCACGCCGCGGCTCACGATGCCGGCGCCGCTGTCGCACAAGCGCCACGGCGTCTTGGCCGGCCTCGCCTCCCCGATACGGCAACAGCCGGCAGGGTTACCTGCCGGCTGTTGGTTGCAACGCGAAGAACGGTGGCGCTAGTCGGACTTGTGCTCCGGCTTGCCCTTGCGCTCGGTGGACGCCATGTCGTCGAGCTCTTTCTCGCTCATCGATTCGTACATGCCTTTCGACGCGCCCTGCAGATCGGAGACCTTGGTGTCGCCGCGCTTGGCGGACAGGGCCGCGCCGGCGGCCTTCTGCTGTGACTTGGACTGAGCGGGCATGGATACCTCCTCGAGTTGCCTCGACCGCGAAACGTCCTGGCGTCGATGCCGTTCCCGACTACCGCCATCCGGCGGGCAACCTATGTGGCAAGGCGCCGGACGCGCGAAATCGATGCGTTCCGCCTCGCCGCAGTCGGAACGAAACGGCGCGCCGTGCGTCGTCGAAGCACCGCCGATCGCCAAGCGCCCTAAACAGCCACCGCCGAGCCATGATGATCCCAACGCGCTTCTTCGACCGTGACGTCGTGTCCGTCGCCCGGGACCTGATCGGTGCGACGCTCGTCGTCGACGGCACCGTCGGCGGCACGATCGTCGAGACCGAGGCCTACGACCAGCAGGACCCCGCCTCCCACAGCTTCAAGGGCGCCACGGCGCGCAACGCCGCGATGTTCGGCGAACCGGGTCGGGCCTATGTCTATCGCTCCTACGGCATCCACTGGTGCCTCAATTTCGTCTGCGAGGCGCCGGGCAATGCCAGCGCCGTCCTGATCCGGGCGATCGAACCGACGCTCGGCCTCGACACCATGGCGACGCGGCGCGGCCTCGCCGACATCCGCAAGCTTTGCGCCGGTCCGGGACGACTCACCCAGGCTCTCGGGATTACCGCCGCGCAGGATGGCTGCCGGCTCGACGCGCCGCCGTTCCGGCTGGAGCCGGCAGCCGCATCGCCGCAGATCGTCGTCGGGCCACGAATCGGCATCACCAAGGGCGCCGAGACGCCGTGGCGGTTCGGCCTCGCGGGCTCGCGCTTTCTCAGCGCCCGCTTTCCGGTCGACGCCCGACCGGGCGACGCATGACCTTGACGTGGCCCCGTCACGGGCCGCCGCCGGCACGTGACGGATCGCCGCCGGTCCGACACCGGCCGACGAGTTGCGTTGCGCCGCCCGATGACCGACCCTCGCGCGGCGATTCCCGGAGACGATGATGCAGCAAGAAGGACGCCGGTCCGCCGGGCCGGCCAAGACCGATCCCCTGTTCGACAGGAACGGCCCGACGCAGGCGACCAATGCCGGCGCGACGGCCGATCCGCGCGAGATGCTGCGGACGGTCTTCGGCCACGCGGCCTTTCGCGGCCAGCAGGAAGCGGTGGTCGACCAGGTCGTCGCCGGCGGCGATGCCGTCGTCCTGTTCCCGACCGGCGCGGGCAAGTCGGTCTGCTACCAGATCCCGTCGCTCTGCCGTCCCGGCGTCGGCATCGTCGTCTCGCCGCTGATCGCGCTGATGCACGACCAGGTCGAGGGCCTGCGCCAAGCCGGCGTCAACGCCGCCTCCCTGAACTCGTCCATGAGCGACGAGGAGCGCGACACGGTGCGCGCCGACCTTCTCGCCGGCAGACTCGACCTTCTCTACGTCACGCCGGAGCGGATCGTCAGCGAGGGGTTCCGGCGCACGCTCTCGCGTGTCCGCATTGCTCTCTTCGCCATCGACGAAGCCCATTGCGTCAGCGCCTGGGGCCACGATTTCCGGCCCGAATACCGGCTGCTCGAAACCCTTGCCGACGATTTCCCGTCGGTGCCGCGGATCGCCCTGACCGCGACCGCTGATCCGACGACGCGGGCCGACATCATCGAGCGCCTGCGGCTGACCCACGCGCCGGTCTACATGACCAGCTTCGACCGGCCGAACATCCGCTACGCCATCGTCGAGCGCGACAATCCGAAGAAGCAGCTCCTGTCGTTCCTGGAACGCCATGAAGGCGCCAGCGGCATCGTCTACTGCCTGTCACGCCGCAAGGTGGAAGAGACGGCGGCCTGGCTGAACACCCAGGGCATCCGCGCCCTGCCCTACCATGCGGGTCTCGATGCCGGCGTGCGCGCGGCCAACCAGGCGGCCTTCCTCAACGAAGAGAATCTCTGCCTCGTCGCGACCGTGGCCTTCGGCATGGGCATCGACAAGCCGGACGTGCGCTTCGTCGCCCATCTCGACCTGCCCTCGTCGGTCGAGGCCTATTACCAAGAGACCGGCCGCGCCGGCCGTGACGGCCAGCCGAGCGACGCCTGGATGGCCTACGGGATGCAGGACGTGGTCCAGCGCCGGCGGATGATCGATCAGGGCGGCTCGGAGGAAACCATCAAGCGGGTCGAGCGCGCCAAGCTCGACGCCCTTCTGGCCATCTGCGAGACAGCCGAATGCCGCCGCGCCGCCATCCTCGCCCATTTCGGCGAGCACCACGAGGGGCGTTGCGGCAATTGCGACACCTGCCTGTCGCCGGTCGAGACCTGGGACGGCACCGAGGCGGCGGTCAAGCTCCTCGCCGCCGTCTACCGCACCGGCGAGCGGTTCGGCTCGGGCCATGTGATCGATGTTCTCACCGGCAAGGCGACCGACAAGGTCGTGCGCGCCGGCCAGGACGGCATCCCGGTCTTCGGCGCCGGCAAGGACACCGAACAGCGCGTCTGGCAGTCGGTCGCCCGCCAGCTCACCGCATCTGGCCTTCTGACCATCGACCACGCCGCTTTCGGCGCCCTGAAGCTGGGCGAGGATGCCCGCGCCGTGTTCCGCGGCGAGCGCAAGGTGATCCTGCGCAAGGATCGGGTCCGCAAGGCCACACAGTTCCGCCGCAGCGATCATGCGACGGAAGGGATGGACGAGACCGCCGCGACGCTGTTCGAGGCGCTGCGCCAGGAACGGCTGCGGCTTGCCAAGGAGCAGCAGGTCCCGCCCTACATGGTGTTTTCCGACGCGACCCTCAGGGCCATGGCCGAGCGGCGACCGCATGATGCCGACGCCTTGCACGCGGTTCCGGGCGTCGGTCTCGCCAAGCTGGAACGCTACGGCGACACCTTCCTCGCCGTCATCGCCGATGCGGCGGAACGCGCCTGACAGCGATATTTCGCCGTCGCATGCGCGACCATTTGCTGGTAAATCATTCGCGGGAAACAGCTATCGCGCGAGCGGAGGATGTAAAACGCATCCTCTGCCGCTTGCGCGTGATGCCGTTTCCTTTACATATTCCGCAATCCGAACATGTCCAAGCTGAGACCACCATGGGTAAATACCGAGACCACCGCGACACGCGCCGCCGCGGATTCGATGATGACGGCGCCTTGCCGGCGGAGCGGGATGCCGAGCCGAGCTACTTCCAGCGCTCGTCGCCCGCGGGCGGGTCCGGCGGATCGCTGCCGTCCGACGCAGAAGTGATGTGGTTCAACGCCACCAAGGGCTTCGGCTTCGTGAAGGCCACCGACGGCACCGAGGCATTCCTGCACGTGCGGGCCCTCGAGGCGGCCGGCGCCAGCGCCGACGGCGTGACCGAAGGCACCCGCCTCACGGTCCGGATCGACCAGGGCCAGAAGGGCATGCAGGTCACCGAAGTGCTCTCGGTTGCGGCCGGCTCCGGCAATCCCGCACCGGCACGCGCCCGTCCTGCGCCCCAGCGCCAGGGCGGCGGTGCTCCCGGCGGTCCCGAGGAAGAGGCCACCGGCACGGTCAAATGGTACAATGCCGACAAGGGCTTCGGCTTCATCGGCCTCGACGACGGCGCCGGCAAGGACGTCTTCGTCCATGCCACGGCCCTCAACCGCTCCGGCCTGACCACCCTCGCCGACGGCCAGAAGGTCACCGTCCGCTTCGTCCAGGGCAACAAGGGCCCGGAAGCACGGACCCTCAGCGCCGACTGATACGCCGCGGGGCGGGCCTTCCCGCCTGCCCCGCCGGCAGCCGTCCGCAGCGCCATGCCGCGCGGACCGCACCCTGCCAGCGGCACCCCTGCCCGCTCCGGCCCTGCCGCACATTTTCTCCGATTTCTGATTGCAAGCCACGACGCCGGCCTTTGTTCGCTGTGCGATGCCGGCCCCTGAAACGCAAAACACCGGTCAGGCTTGCGCCTGGACCGGTGTCTTTACGTTCGCACTGCTGCGGCCGCAGGGGCCACGCCAGGACTTACTTGTTGTTGACGGCGTCCTTGAGACCCTTGCCGGCAGCGAACTTCGGCACGTTGCGGGCCGGGATGTCGACCTCGGCACCGGTCGAGGGGTTGCGGCCCTTGGAGGCGGCGCGATGCGACACCGAGAAGGTGCCGAAGCCGACGAGGCGGATGTCGTCGCCCTTCGCCATGGTGGCCTGCAGCGTGTCGAACACCGCGTCCACTGCGGAGCTGGCGTCCTGCTTGGACAGGTCAGCCTTCTCGGATACGGCGGCGATCAGTTCATTCTTGTTCATGGATACCCTCCTTTTATCGTTGGCGCATCTTAGCGATCCGTGAGTACGGCCGCGACTTTCGCGGATGATACAACGTTCTGCAACGCCAAAGCCCCTGTTTTCAGGGCTTTGGGGCAAAAAAATGCCGCCGACGAGCGGCGGCATTACTAACAAGATGTGAAGGTGAGCCTAGTGGGCAACAGCCGTGGCGCCGTTTTCCACCAGCGGCTGACCGGACATCGGCTCGTCCACTTCCGACCATTCGACCGGAGTCGGCATCTCGATCAGCGCGTGCCGCAGCACCTCGCCCATCCGCGACACCGGCACGATCTCCAGCCCGTTCTTCACATTGTCCGGGATGTCGGCCAGATCCTTGGCGTTTTCCTGCGGAATCAGCACCTTCTTGATGCCGCCACGCAGCGCCGCCAGGAGCTTCTCCTTCAGGCCGCCGATCGGCAGGACCCGCCCACGCAGGGTGATCTCGCCGGTCATGGCGATATCGCGGCGCACCGGAATGCCCGTGAGCACCGAGACGATGGCCGTGGCCATGCCGACACCGGCGGACGGGCCGTCCTTCGGCGTCGCGCCTTCCGGCACGTGGACGTGGATGTCCCGCTTCTCGAACAGCGGCGGCTTGATGCCGTAGTCGAGGGCCCGCGACCGGACATAGGAGGCCGCAGCCGAGATCGACTCCTTCATCACCTCCTTGAGGTTGCCGGTCACCGTCATCTTGCCCTTGCCGGGCATCATGACGCCTTCGATCGTCAGCAATTCGCCGCCGACCTCGGTCCATGCCAGCCCGGTCACCACGCCGACCTGATCCTCGGTCTCCGCTTCGCCGTAGCGATAACGCGGCACGCCGAGATAGTCCGACAGATTCGCGGCCGTGACCTCGATCTTGCTCTCTTCGCCCTTGAGGATCTTGGTGACGGCCTTGCGGGCGAGCGTCATCAGCTCGCGCTCGAAGTTCCGCACGCCGGCCTCGCGGGTGTAGCGACGGGCGATCTCCTGCAGCGCATCGGCGCTGACGGAAAACTCCTCGGGCTTCAGCGCATGGTCGCGGATCGCCTTCGGCAGCAGGTGCCGCGACGCGATCTCGACCTTCTCGTCCTCGGTGTAGCCGGCGATGCGGATGATCTCCATCCGATCCATCAGCGGCGCCGGGATGTTCAGCGTGTTGGCCGTCGTCACGAACATGGTCGAGGACAGATCGTATTCGACCTCGAGATAGTGATCGACGAAGCTGGCGTTCTGCTCGGGATCGAGCACCTCCAGAAGCGCCGACGACGGATCGCCGCGGAAGTCCTGGCCCATCTTGTCGATCTCGTCGAGAAGGAACAGCGGGTTGGTCTTCTTGGCCTTCTTCATCGACTGGATGACCTTGCCGGGCATCGAGCCGATATAGGTCCGCCGGTGGCCTCGGATCTCGGCCTCGTCACGCACGCCGCCCAGCGCCATGCGCACATATTCGCGGCCGGTCGCCTTGGCGATCGACTTGGCGAGCGAGGTCTTGCCGACTCCCGGAGGGCCGACGAGGCACAGGATCGGCCCCTTCAGCTTCGACTGGCGGCTCTGCACGGCCAGATACTCGACGATCCGCTCCTTGACCTTCTCGAGCCCGAAATGATCGGCTTCGAGAACGTCCTCGGCCTTCTTCAGATCCACCTTGACGCGCGACTTCACGCCCCAGGGCAGCCCGAGGATCCAGTCCAGATAATTGCGCACGACCGTCGATTCGGCGGACATGGGCGACATCTGCTTCAGCTTCTTCATCTCGGCGGCGACCTTCTCGCGCGCCTCCTTGGAGAGCTTGGTCTTCTTGATCCGGTCTTCCAGCTCGGCCATCTCGTCGCGGCCGTCCTCGCCGTCGCCGAGTTCCTTCTGGATCGCCTTCATCTGCTCGTTCAGGTAGTACTCGCGCTGGGTCTTCTCCATCTGGCGCTTGACGCGCGAGCGGATACGCTTCTCCACCTGCAGAACCGAGATCTCCGATTCCATGAAGCCGAGGGCCTTTTCCAGCCGCTCGCGCACGCTGATCATCGCCAGCATGTCCTGCTTCTCGGGAATCTTGATCGCCAGATGCGAGGCGACCGTGTCGGCGAGCTTCGAGTAGTCCTCGATCTGGCCGGCAGCCCCCACCACTTCGGGCGAGATCTTCTTGTTCAGCTTGACGTAGTTCTCGAACTCCGAGACCACCGAACGCGCCAGCGCCTCGATCTCGACCGGGTCTTCCTCGGTCTCCTCGATCAGGCTGGCGGAGGCCTCGTGCCACTCGGTCCGCGGCGAGAAGCTCTCGATCTTCGCCCGGCCCATGCCTTCGACCAGCACCTTCACGGTGCCGTCCGGGAGTTTCAGGAGCTGCAGCACGTTGGCCACGGTGCCGATCTCGTAGATCGCATCCGCGGTCGGGTCCTCGTCGGAGGCGTTCTTCTGGGTCGCAAGCAGGATCTGCTTGTCGGCACCCATCACCTCCTCGAGCGCCTTGATCGATTTTTCGCGGCCGACGAAGAGCGGCACGATCATGTGCGGAAACACGACGATGTCGCGCAGCGGCAGAACCGGGTACAGAGCCGCCCCGGCGGCACCCTGGCGTTCTTGCATATCAGACATGGTATTCCTTTCTACGGCATCCTCGCCGTGTTCGGCCACCGATCCTGCGCCTTCTTCGAAGCGCGCAGGTCCAGCGCCATCACGACCGTAATGTGGGCGTCACACGCCTGCTATTCAAGCGATTCGGCAGCGGGACGCGGGTGCTGTCCGATGTCGCAGGCGGCGGTCCTCGAAAATGAAAAGCCCGCCCCGGCGCCAAGCCGGGACGGGCTCATAAGCCGTCAAACCTCGCCTTGATGATTCACATCAGGCGCTGACGTTTTCCTTTTCGCCGTTCCGCTCGGAATAGATATAGAGCGGGCGGGCATTGCCGTCGATCACGTCCTCGGAGATCACGACTTCCTGCACGCCTTCCAGCGTCGGCAGGTCGAACATCGTGTCGAGGAGCATGGCTTCCATGATCGAGCGCAGGCCGCGGGCGCCGGTCTTGCGCTCGATCGCCTTGCGGGCGATGGCGCGCAGCGCGTCCTCGTGGAACGACAGCTCGACATTCTCCATCTCGAACAGGCGCTGGTACTGCTTGACCAGTGCGTTCTTCGGCTCTTCCAGGATCTGGACCAGCGCCGCCTCGTCGAGGTCCTCGAGCGTCGCCAGAACCGGCAGACGGCCGACGAACTCGGGGATGAGACCGAACTTCAGGAGATCCTCGGGCTCGACCTGACGGAACACGTCTCCCGTGCGCCGGTCGTCGGGACCCGCGACATTCGCCGCGAAGCCGATCGAGGTCTTGCGACCGCGATCCGAGATGATCTTGTCGAGACCGGCAAAGGCGCCGCCGCAGATGAACAGGATGTTCGCCGTGTCCACCTGCAGGAATTCCTGCTGCGGGTGCTTGCGGCCGCCCTGCGGCGGAACCGAAGCGACGGTGCCTTCCATGATCTTCAACAGCGCCTGCTGGACGCCCTCGCCCGATACGTCGCGGGTGATCGAGGGATTGTCCGACTTGCGGCTGATCTTGTCGATCTCGTCGATATAGACGATGCCGCGCTGGGCGCGCTCGACATTGTAGTCGGCCGACTGCAGCAGCTTGAGGATGATGTTCTCGACATCCTCGCCGACATAGCCGGCTTCGGTCAGCGTGGTCGCGTCCGCCATGGTGAACGGCACGTCGAGGATGCGGGCCAGCGTCTGCGCGAGCAGCGTCTTGCCGCAACCGGTCGGGCCGATCAGCAGGATGTTGGACTTCGCCAGTTCGACGTCATTGCTCTTGGCTGCGTGGGCGAGCCGCTTGTAATGGTTGTGCACGGCGACGGAGAGCACCTTCTTGGCGAAGGACTGCCCGATCACGTAGTCGTCGAGAACCGCGATGATTTCCTGCGGGGTGGGGACACCCTCCCGCGACTTCACCATGGAGGATTTGTTTTCCTCCCTGATGATATCCATGCACAGCTCGACGCACTCGTCGCAGATAAAGACCGTCGGCCCGGCGATCAGCTTACGGACTTCGTGCTGGCTCTTCCCGCAGAAAGAGCAGTAGAGCGTGTTCTTGGAGTCGCCGCCGCTCGTTTTGCTCATGCGTCTTTCCTTCCGATCCGGTCCCCTCCAGGGATCCGTTTCTCGTTTGGTCTACCGAACCTAGTGCCCCCGGCCCCGTTCGGCAAAGCGACTCTCACCCGAAAGCCACGACCCGATACCATCGGCCACTCTTGCACATCGTCCAGCGTAGCGTCGATTGCTTGAGCGGCGCTTAACGCACGCGCCGCCATGATCGCGATGCAAGTGTGGCCGTGGCGTGACGACGCAGCCCTACTTGGTGCCTTCGGCCTCGAGGGCGTCGCGCGACGAATAGACCTTGTCGATCAGACCGAACTCGCGCGCCTCCTGGGCGGTCATGAAGTGGTCACGATCGAGCGTGCGTTCAACCGTCTCGTAGTCCTGGCCGGTGTGCTCGACATAGACTTCGTTCAGGCGGCGCTTCAGCTTGATGATGTCCTGGGCATGACGCTCGATATCCGAGGCCTGGCCCGAGAAGCCGCCGGACGGCTGATGCACCATGATGCGGGCGTTCGGCGTGGCGAAGCGCATGTCCTTGTGACCGGCGCACAGCAGCAGCGAGCCCATCGAGGCCGCCTGGCCGATGCACAGGGTCGAGACCGCCGGCTTGATGAACTGCATGGTGTCGTAGATCGCCATGCCGCTGGTCACCACGCCGCCGGGCGAGTTGATGTAGAGGGCGATTTCCTTCTTCGGATTCTCGGCCTCGAGGAACAGCAGCTGGGCGCAGACCAGCGTGGCCATCGAGTCTTCGATCGGGCCGGTGATGAAGATCACCCGCTCCTTCAGAAGCCGCGAGAAGATGTCGTAGGCGCGCTCGCCCCGGTTGGTCTGCTCGACCACCATGGGAACGAGGTTCATCGCGGTTTCCACGGGATGTGTCATCGGTCGTCGTCTCGCTGCTTGGTCTGATGAGCGGCACCACCGGGTGCCGCGGGAATAGCGAAGGGATTCGTCTGGTTCAGTAGATAGGACTTGGCCAAGCGCCTATGCAAGGCGTTCCCCCGCGCCGAATGCCATGAGGCCCAAGGGATTGGCCCCTGCGCTCCATATGGTCGTGCGCGGGCCGTTGCGCAATCAGCCCCTGCCCTCGCCGGCGCTGTCGATGTCGCCGCCGCCCGGCGGTATCGGCTTGCGGTCCGCGTCGTGGGTGCCGTAGTCGCCGCCCTCGGTCGGCTGGCCGCTCGCCTCGATCGCCGGATGCGCCGTGTCGGCCTCCAGGTTCTGGCGAACCCGCACCGGCGGCGCTTTGCCGTTCCGGTCCTCGCCGAACCACAGCGTCATGTGCGGGAACGGGATCTCGATGCCGCGTTCGTCGGACATCCGCTTGATGATCTCGCGATAGGCCCGGCCGACGCCCCACTGGGTCGACGGCTTGGTCATCACTCGGCCGCGCACGACGACAGCCGAATCGCCAAGCTCGTTGACGCCCCACATGTCGAGCTCGCTCAGGAGGTTCTCCCCGACGGCGGTGGTCTTCAGCTCGTCGAAGGCGTCGAACATCATCTGCTTCACGTCGTCGACATTCTCGCGATAGGCGACGCCGATATCGGCGACGTAATAGGCGAAGTCCTTGGAGAAGTTCGCCACCTGGTCCACCGAGGAGAACGGGATCAGGTACCAGGTGCCTTCCAGCGTGCGCAGGCCGACGGACCGCACGGTCAGCTCCTCGACCGTGCCTGAGATGCCGTTGAGCTCGACGATGTCGCCCTCGTTCATGGCGTTCTGGATCTGGATGAAGGCGCCGGTGATGATGTCCTGGACGAATTTCTGGGCGCCGAAACCGATGGCCAGGCCGACGACACCGGCACCGGCGAGGAGCGGTGCGATGTCGATGCCGATCTGCGACAGAACCAGCATCGCCACCAGCACGATCATGGTGATCGTGAAGGCATTGCGGAACAGCGACAGCAGCGTGCGCTCGCGGGCCGTCGGCACCGTGCCGTAATTCGGGTTGAGCCGGTACTCCACCCAGGACGACACGCCGATATAGATCGCCACGCCGACGGCAAGGATGATGCCCGCGCCGACGAGCCCGCCTGCGAAGCGCTGCCCCAGCGGGCTGGCCAGCCAGTCGCTGAACGACAACAGGTTCCAGGCCTCCAGGATCACCGCCAGGACGACGACGATGACGACGCCGCGCAGGACGGTCAGCGCGTTGGGGATGAAGGAGTTCACCCGGCGCTCCAGAAGCGGCAACCGGTCCTTGAGGTTCTGCGGGATCGGGATGCCCCGGGCGATGACCCGCGACAGGATCGACACGATCAGTCCGCCGACGGCCATGGCCGCGATCGACTTCAGCGTCGCCGTCGTCATGAAGGCCAGGCCGGATTCGGGGCTGCGGACCCACACGATGAACAGCGCGAGCGCGAAGCCGATCGCCAGCACCCACCAGATCTGGCCGACAAAGGCATAGACCCAGGCACTGACCGAACGGTCGCCCTGGTGCTTGGCGCGCTTCAGCCGCTCGCGCACGACGCCGCGATTCTTCAGGATCAGCCCGATGGTCAGGAGCAGGCAGAGGACCACGACGATGAAGCGCACCGCCTCGGCCGCCGCGATGCTCGACGATTGCTGCACGATCGGCGCGACGAACATGAAGGTGTAGCCGAGGATCGAGATCAGCCGCGAGATCCAGAAATACCAGTAGCTCGCCTGCCGGTTCGAGAACGGCGTCAGGCGCAATTGCGGGTAGGACGGCGACACGAAGCTGGCAAGGCCGACCTTGACCATCTCGATCAAAAGGAAGGCGTTGAGGAACAGGGCCTGGTTGATGCCCGGCTCGCCGCCGAAGAAGATCACCGCGGCGAGATAGCCGGCGGCCCAGCCGACCACCACCGACAACGCGTCGACGATCGACGAGATGACCAGCAGCAGGAGCTTGTTGATCGGCCCGGTGCGCTCGGCGGCATCGGCCAGCCGCCGGAAGATCGGATATTTGATGACCCGGCTGGCGAACAGCACGCCGAAGGCGACGAGGGCCACCAGCCCCACCGGTAGGATCGCCGAGATCAGCATCGGCAGGTCGATACGGCTGGCCCCCGACAGCATCTGGGACGCCGAGACGAGGCTGGCGGCGACTTGGTCCCAGGTGTCCAGCAGGCCTCCCGCCATGGAGCGGGTCCACTGCGCGATCTCGCCGGGCAGCGTGCGCGGCGCGGCCTCCGTACCCGTCTCGGCCGCTTCAGCGGCGTCCGGCGCCTTGTAGGCGGCGGCTTTCAGCGATTCGATCAGCTTGGCGCGGGTGTCGTCGTTCTCGAGAATGCCGATCAGATCGTCCAGCGACGGATCCGCCGATGCGCTGGCCTCGGTCTCACCCGATCCGCCGATCGACAATCCCGGCATCTGGGCGTGACTTTCGCCGGTGAGGACGAAGAGCCCGATGAGGAAGGCGAGGATGGCGGTCGTCGGAAATCGCTGCATGCCGCGGGGAAGCCTGTTCTGTGATCGGTCCGGGTGGCGGGGGCGCAGCGCCGACGGATCGGCGCTGCCACCATGTGCCGACGCGGCGGGTCCGCGCGGCGCACGCCTCTATCGGCGATAGTGATGACCAGACTTGGGCGGACGCGAGCCCCGCACTGCCGGCCAGATATGCGAAAGGGCCGACTCGCGCCGGCCCTCCCGAAATTCTCGACGATGGTCGCTTGCGCGACGCGGCGCCTTACGACGCGAGGGCGGTTTCCTTGTCGTCCTCGTCCTCGGCCATCAGCTCTTCCTTGCTGACGGTCTTGTCGGTGACGTCCACCTCGGCGAGCAGATGGTCGACGACCTTCTCCTCGTAGAGCGGCGCGCGCAGGCTGGCGACGGCGTCCGGGTTCTTCTGGAAGTACTCGTAGACTTCCTTCTCCTGGCCCGGGTAGCGGCGCAGTTGCTCGAACATGGCGCGCTGCAGCTCTTCGTCGGTGATCTGCACGCCGGCCTTCTCGCCGATCTCGGACAGGACCAGACCCAGACGGACCCGACGCTCGGCGAGGCGGCGATATTCGGCGCGCGCCTTCTCCTCGGTGGTGTCCTCGTCCTCGAAGGTCTTGCCGCTGTTGGTCAGCTCGCCCTGCACCTGGTTCCAGATGTTGGTGAACTCGGCCTCAACCAGCTTCTCCGGCAGCTCGAAATCATACGCCGCATCGAGGGCGTCGAGCAGCTGGCGCTTGACCTTCTGGCGCGTCGCCTGGCCGTACTGGCTCTCGATCTGCTCGCGCACGACCGTCTTCAGGCGATCCAGCGATTCGACACCGAGCTTGGCGGCGAACTCGTCGTCGATCGTGGTCTCTTCGGGAGCGGCGACTTCCTTGACGGTGACGTCGAAGGTCGCGGGCTTGCCGGCCAGATGCGCGGCGCCGTAATCCTCGGGGAAGGTCAGCTCGACGGTCTTCTCGTCGCCGGCCTTCACGCCGATCAGCTGGTCCTCGAAGCCCGGGATGAACTGACCGGAACCGATCACCAGGTTGCTGTCGGTGGCGGTGCCGCCATCGAAGGGCTCGCCGTCGATCTTGCCGACGAAGTCCATGGTGACGCGATCGCCCTTGTCCGCAGCGCCATCCTTGGCAGCGTAGGTCCGGGCGTTCTCGGCGATGCGCTCGACCTGCTCGTCGATCTCCGCGTCAGCCACCTCGACGACGGGACGCTCGATCTTGATGCCGTCGGTGCCCTTGAGCTCGAACGCCGGGAGCGTTTCGTAGGTCAGGGTGAACTTGAAGTCGGCGCCGCCGTTGAGGACCTTCTCGGCCTCGGCCTCGTCCTCGGACATGCCGATTTCCGGCTGCATGGCGGAGCGCTCGTTGCGCTCGGCAATGACGTTGCGCGGGGTCTCGGTCAGGATCTGGTTGACGATCTCCGCCATCAGCGACTTGCCGTACATCTTGCGCAGATGGCCAACCGGCACCTTGCCCGGCCGGAAACCCTTCAGCTGCACCCGGTCCTTGGCTTCATAGAGCCGGGTCTGGAGCCGCGCTTCAAGATCCGAGGCCGGCACGACGATCTCGATCTCGCGCTTCAGGCCCTCGGCCTTGGTTTCCGTTACCTGCATTCTGGATACCTTCTTGTGTGCTCGAGACGACCGATCATTCAGGCCGACCCGCAATGAATTCCGTGAAAGCGGCCGCTGGTGCGGGTGGAGGGACTTGAACCCCCATGCCTCTCGGCGCTTGGACCTAAACCAAGTGCGTCTGCCAATTCCGCCACACCCGCATAGTGCGCCGTACGGTGGGCGACGCGAGACGCGCGCTTCTATATCACCGGCCTCGCGGCCACGAAAGGCCCATATGGGGCCCAATCCGCATGATTCCATGGCTTTTTCACACGGGACCGGCCGTTTTGGCGTGATCCGGCGTCGAACCCGCGCACGTCCCTTCAGAGAACGGCGAGCGGCTCGACCAGGCTCCTGCCCTCAAGAGGGTAGAGTGAGATGTCCCGAAGATCGCGCCCCGACCCGCGCACCGATGTCAATTGTTGCGATGCACAAATCGCAAGGCTGCCATGCATCGAAGGCTCTAGCGGGTCCGACATGCACCGCCTACCTTCCAATCAACGAAGCGACGCAGACGAAACAATCAGCCGCTTCAATCGATTTAAGACCGCAGGATAGACTAATGAACCTCGTTCGCTCCTACAACAACTGGCGCCGCTACCGCGAGACGGTCAACGAACTGAACCGTCTCTCCCAGCGCGAGCTGGCCGATCTCGGCATCTCGCGCGGCGACATCAACTCGGTCGCCCGCCGCGCCATCGGCTGATTATCAGCCAAGACTTTCGCAAGGGTCCACTCCTCCTCCCAGGACCCAAGCGGATCGGAAACTGCCACTCCTCCTCCCAGGCAGTTTCCACCCAGACGCCCGCCGGGTCCTCCCCCCGGCGGGCGCCCAGAGATTACAGAGCTTCGCCGAGGGCTACTCCTCCTCCCAAGCCCAAGGCGGATAAAGTGCCTGCGCATCCTCCTTCCAGCGCAGGTACCTCTCAGTCGCCCGTCGGGTCCTCCCCCCGACGGGCGATCAGAGACCTACCCAGTTTCGCGTAGGGCCCACCTCCTCCCGGGCCTGAAGCGGATATGACCTGCGCATCCTCCTCCCAGCGCAGGTCCCAATGCGACACCCGTCGGGTCCTCCCCCCGGCGGGTGTTGTCGTTTGGAGGCCGCAAACTTGCACGATCATGCGCGCGGATCGCCACGCGGCCTTTTGATCGCCACGCGCGACTGCTAAATTGGCCCCATGTCGAAACAACCCATTCACGTCGTCGGCGGCGGGCTCGCCGGATCCGAAGCTGCCTGGCAGATCGCCGAACGCGGTCTGCCCGTGGTGCTGCACGAGATGCGGCCCGTCCGCGGCACCGAGGCCCACAAGACCGACAAGCTGGCCGAGCTCGTCTGCTCCAACTCCTTCCGCTCGGACGACAGCCAGACCAATGCGGTCGGCGTCCTCCATGCCGAGATGCGGCTCGCCAATTCGCTGATCATGCGCTGCGCCGACGCCCATCAGGTGCCCGCCGGCAGCGCGCTCGCGGTCGATCGCGAGGGCTTTTCCGGCGCCGTCTCCGAAGCGATCGCGGCACACCCGCTGATCACCGTCGAGCGCGGCGAAGTCGAGGGCCTGCCGCCCGAGGAATGGGGTCCCAGCATCGTCGCCACCGGGCCGCTGACGGCACCGGCGTTGGCCAAGTCGATCAGCGCCGCCACCGGCACCGACGCCCTCGCCTTCTTCGACGCCATCGCGCCGATCGTGCATTTCGATTCCATCGACATGGACAAGGCCTGGTTCCAGTCGCGCTACGACAAGGTCGGCCCCGGCGGCACCGGCAAGGACTACATCAACTGCCCGCTCGACAAGGACACCTACGAGCGCTTCGTCGCCGCCCTCGTCGAGGGTGACCGCGCCGAGTTCAAGGAATGGGAAGGCACGCCCTATTTCGACGGCTGCCTGCCGATCGAGATCATGGCCGAGCGCGGTCCGGAGACCCTGCGTCACGGCCCGATGAAGCCGATGGGCCTGACCAATGCGCACCAGCCGGACATCAAGGCCTATGCCGTCGTGCAGCTGCGCCAGGACAATGCGCTGGGCACGCTCTACAACATCGTCGGCTTCCAGACGAAGCTGAAATACGGCGCCCAGGCAGCCGTGCTGCGGATGATTCCCGGGCTCGAAAACGCCGAGTTCGCACGGCTTGGCGGCCTGCACCGCAACACCTATTTGAACTCGCCGACCCTGCTCGACCCGACACTGAGGCTGAAGGTGCGCCCGCATATCCGCTTCGCCGGCCAGATCACCGGCTGCGAGGGTTATGTGGAATCGGCCGCCGTCGGGCTGATGACCGGCCGCTTCGCCGCCGCCGAGCGCCTCGGCGAAGCCGCCACGCCGCCGCCGCAGACGACCGCCATGGGCGCGCTCGCCGCGCATATCACCGGCGGCCACCTCGCCCATCAGGAAGAAAGCGGCAAGCGGTCCTTTCAGCCGATGAACATCAATTTCGGCCTGTTCCCGCCGCTGGAGCCGGGTGCCATCCAGAAGCCGGAGGGCGTCACGCGCTTCCGGGGCAAGGACAAGGCGATCGCCAAGAAGAAGGCGCTGTCGGCCCGGGCGCTTGCCGATTTCGCCGGCTGGCTCGGCCAGGCACCGATTGCGGAAGCCGCCGAATAGTATCCGCGGCCTGACCGAGACCCAAGGCGTCCGGGCTCAGCCGCCCGGCCGCTCCTGCCATTCGCCGGACCGATAGTAGACGGTCAGCATCGCCGACAGGATCGCCCCGTCGTCGCCATCCCGCACGATCTGGCGCAGCGCCAGGCGGACATTGCGCCCGTTCGCGCCGGGGAGATCGACGACCTGCATCGGCAATCGGTCCGGCGCCGTCGCGTAGACCGCGTCCGGCAGGGCGTCGATCGCCGTCCCGAGATCGAAGCGGTCTTCGGCCCCGCCGATCCGCAGCACCAACTCGCCACCTGCAAGCGCCAGCACCGCTCCTTCGGATGACGGGACGCCGGCGCCGCTCGTCTCGCCATCTGCGGGCCCCTTACGCAGGTCACGCTCCGGGACGACGCGATCGAACCCGGCGATGTCGATCACCATCGGCGCATTGGCGGTGAAGCTGCGCAATTCGCGCACGCCGACCGGACCGGACAGATCGAGCGCCGCGAAGATGCGCTCGCGCCGGTCCGATTCCTCGCCCTCCATCAAATCCGACGGCAGCAGCGGCGCCAACCGGTCGAGCTGGCTCACATCGTCGAGAACATAGAGCCGCGAGCGCAGTTCGGCGGCCTCGCGATCCGAACGCCCGGTCGGGGCCAGCCGGCGCCCGCCGGCGCCGTCATCCACCACGAAGCGCTCGACGATGCGAGCCGTCTGACTGCGGCCAACGGTGTCATAGGCGCCCCAGAGCCCGAAGGCTGACAGTGCCAGCAGCAGCACCGGCACGGCCGCCATCCAGCGAATGTCGCCGCGCGTGCGGCCCGGAAGCTGCAGGGCGAGGACCAGCCACGCCGCCAGCGCCCCGAGGACGAGGTAGTAGCGCTCCAGCGTGAACCCCTGGGCGCCGATCCGCAGCCAGATCGCATAGGCGAGTAACGACAGCGGCACCAGAAGCGCCAGGGCGAAATAGCGTGTGAAAAGCCGCGTGGCCGCCGCGGCGCCGGCACGGAACGGATCGACCGCGATGCGCAGCATGAGGACGAACAGCGCGAAGAAGGTGACGATCCAGCCGATCTCGCCCTTCGGCACGTCGCCCGTGACGAGGATCTTGGCGGCATAGAGATGCAGGACCAGCGCCGTTGCCAGCACCAGCGGCACGGCGACCCAGTCGAACAGGATGCGCAGGCCCGAGATCAGCCGCTCGTCCTGTCCCGCCGGCATGCGCTCGTCGAAATGATGCGGAATCCGGCCCAGCGCGAAGAGCGGCCCGACGAGCGCGAAGGCCGTGGCGAAGATATGCTCGTAGGCGTCGTCCGGCAGCCCGACCTCGAACAGGTAGCGGATCATCTCCAGGATCGCCGACAGGCCGAGGACGAAAAGCAGCACCGACAGGAAGGCGAGGCTGACGCCGACCACCGCCCAGAAGGTGAAGACCCAGAACCTTTCCGCGTCGCGCAGGCCCAGATACCCCGCCAGCGGAACGGCGAAGGTCGCGGCAACGATCAGCGGCGGCGGAAACACCGCCAGCGCCGGCCCGACCCAGATCGCCGCGCCGACGACAAGCGCGACGAGAGAAGACGCGCCCTGCCGCACCGCCGCCGACGCGCCCCGCGCCTCCATCGCCAGCACCATGCCGACCGAAATGGCCGCCGCGCCGTAGAAGGCGGCCAGCAGCCAGGCCAGATCGTCCTCGGCCACTGGATAGACGTCCCGCAGGGCGAGGTTGGACAGGATCGCGATCGCGACGATCAGCAGGCTCGCCAGCGGAAAGCGGAAGACCGCGACACCGGCTCCCGCCGCCAGCGATCGCCAGAACTGCCCGACATGCCGGGGCGCGGACCTCATCGTGCGCAATGCCATGGTGGGGTCGGCTTTCGGATCGGTTGGAATTTCGGTGTGCTGGCCCGGATGCACGGGCCGCTGCGGCGATGTAAGCGCGGATCGCTCCGGCGGTCGATCCCCGCCGTCAGCGCCGCATCGCGCGCCAGTTGATATAGGCCTTGCGCAGCGGCCCGATCTCGACGGGCTGGTCGAGCGTCGCCGCTCCGTCCCGTTCGATGAGGTCGAGGTACCGCCCCGCCAGCGCCGCCGGCAGGAAGGCCGGTCGCAGCGGCTTCGGAATATCGCCGAGTTTGGTCGTCCAGGCGCGCACGTGCTGGCGCCCGAAGGCGGTCATCGCCGCGATGGCGCGGCCTGCGGGCTCGCGTTCGCCGCGGATCAGCTCTTCGCTCGAGCATCCGGCAGCGGCGAGGATGTCGGCCGGGACGAAGACCTGCCGCCGGGCCCGGTGCTGCGGCAACAGCCGCAGGACGCCGGCAACCGTCTGGGCGACACCGGCATGTCCCGCCGCGTCGGCCTGCGTCTCCGCCGCATCGCGCGCCAGCACCATCGCCGTCAGCATGATCAGCGTCGAGGCGGTCTCGCCGGCATAAGCCTCCAGCTCTTCGCTCGACGGCATCGGATCGTCATAGAGGTCGAAGATGCGCGCTTCGAGGAAGCGGTCGAACGCCGCACGCGGCAGGTCGTGACGGGCAATCGTGTCGGCGACGGCAGCCGCGACCGGATGCCCCGCCGCGCCCTGGTCGGGCGCCGCCAGCGCGTCGCGCCACCATTGCAGGCGGATCTCGCCCGGCATCGGCTCGCTCACCGAATCGCGCACCCGCGCGGTCTCGATGTTGAAGGCGTAGAGGGCGGCGACATCGTTGCGCTTGTCCGCCGGAACGAAGGCCAGCGAGATGGCCCGGTCGCGATCGGCCGTCTCCACCAGTCGCAGGCACTCGGCGTAATTCTCGCTCAGATCCGTCATGGCCGTGTCTCAGCGCCTCGGCTTGGTTCGGGCTTCGGGCCCGCGGATGAAAGATGGTGTGGCGCGGCGCATGGGGCCAGTCGTCCGGCTGGCGTCAGACCGCCGCGGAGGTCACGCGGCTGGCTCAGTCGACCGCGACGAGCGCCGCCGCCACGGGCCGGCCTTCGGAGAGCATGATGTTGAAGGTGCGGACCGCCGCGCCCGTCGACATCGGATCGCAGGAGATGCCGACCTGGCGCATGCGGTCGGCCAGCGCCGGCGGCAGCCGGCGAATGTCCTTGCCGGTGCCGAACAGGAGGAAGCCGATCTCCTCGGCTTCCTCGAACACCTTGCCGAGACGTTCGCCGGTGAACGGCGCCTCGGCCGTGCCGTCCCAGCCGTAGATGCCGGACGGCAGGCACAGGATCGAGCCGCGATGCGACATGGAAGCGAAGCGGAAGCCGCCATTGCCATAGGCCTCGATCGGGGCCCGGCCCGGAAAATGGGCCTCGCGGATCTCGATACCCTTCGCCATGTCAGGCTTCGCGCGCCGACGAGCCGCCCTCGCGCGCCGCCTCTTCCTCTTCCTTCTTGGCTGCGAAGTCCGAAGCCCGCAGCTTGAAGAAGATCAGCGCCGGCGCGGCGACGAAGATCGACGAGAAGGTGCCGATCGCCACGCCGAAGAGCATGGAGGCCACGAAGGAACGGATCACCTCACCGCCGAAGACGAACAGGGCCGCCAGCGCCAGCAGCGTCGTGGCCGAGGTCATCGTCGTGCGCGCCAGCATCTCGTTGTCGGAGAGGTCGAGAAGCTGGCCGATCGGCATCTTCTTGAAGCGCCGCAGATTCTCGCGGACCTTGTCGTAGATGACCACCGTGTCGTTCAGCGAGTAGCCGACGATTGTCAGGATCGCCGCAACACTGGCGAGGCTGAATTCCAGCTGTGTCACGACCAGGAAGCCGAGCGTCAGGAAGACGTCGTTGACCGTCGCGATGATGGCGCCGAGCGCGAACTGCCACTCGAAGCGGATCCAGACATAGATCAGGATCGCGAAGAGCGCCGCCAGAACGCCGACGATCGCCGCGAAGGCCAGTTCGCCCGACACGGTCGGGCCGACCACCTCGGTGCGGCGGAAGTCGTAGTCGGCCGCCAGGGCCTCCTGCGCCGATTCCACGATCGCCACCTGCGAGGCGTCGCCGCCCTGCGAGCCGATGCGGATCAGCGCCTCGGTCGGGGTGCCGAACTCCTGCACCTGCGCGTCCGGCACGCCGATCGCGCCGAGACGCTCGCGGATGTCGCCGATATCGGCCTCGCCATTCTTGGCCTGCACCTCGATGAGCGTGCCGCCGGTGAAGTCGATGCCGAGATTGAGCCCCACCGCGAAGAGGCCGCCCACCGACGCAACGCAAAGAAGCATCGACAGGGCAAAGGCTTGCAGGCGGACCTTCATGAACGGAATGCGCGTGACTTCCGGCACCAGCCGGATGAAGCCGCGCGGCAGTTCCTTCGGCCGGCTGCGGCGCACCCAGGCGGCGACGAGCCAGCGGGTGAGCGTGAAGGCGGTAAAGACGGTCGTGATGATGCCGATGGCCAGCGTCACGGCGAAGCCGCGTACCGGTCCCGATCCCAGGAAGAACAGGACGACCGCCGCGATCAGCGTGGTGATGTTGGCGTCGAGAATCGTCGCCAGCGCCTTCTGGAAGCCGATGTCGATGGCCTGCACCACCGAGCGCCCCTGTCGGCGCTCGTCTCGGATGCGCTCGTAGATCAGGACGTTGGAGTCCACCGCCATGCCGAGCGTCAGCACGATGCCGGCGATGCCCGGAAGGGTCAGCGTCGCGCCGATGACGGTCAGCACCGAGAAGAGCAGCACCAGGTTCACGATCAGCGCAATATTGGCGATGATGCCGAGGAAGCCGTACGCGGCCAGCATGAAGACGACGACGAGGAGAGCGCCGATCACGCCGGCGGTCTCGCCGGCGGCGATCGAATCGGCGCCGAGGCCCGGTCCGACCGTGCGCTCCTCGATGATGTTCAGCGTTGCCGGCAGCGCGCCGGCGCGCAGCAGCACCGCGAGATCGTTGGCGCTCTGGACGGTGAAGCTGCCGCTGATCTGCGCCTGGCCGCCGAGGATCGCCTCGCGGATGTTCGGCGCCGACAGCACCTTCTCGTCGAGGACGATGGCGAAGGGACGCCCGACATTCTGCTGGGTGACCGAGCCGAAGCGCTGGGCACCCTGGGTGTCGAAGCGGATGTTGACGACCGGCTCGTTGCTCTGGCTGTCGAAGCCGGCCTGGGCGTCGGTCAGGTTCTCACCCGACACCATGATCTGGCGCTGCACAAGAACCGGCGCCGGGGTGGGGTCGTTGGTGTAGAGAAGCTCGGAGCCCGCCGGCGGACGGCTGCCGCGGGCGACGTCCTCGGCCGAAGCGGTCACGTCGACGAGGCGGAAGGTCAGCTTGGCGGTCTGGTTGAGCAGCGCCTTGAGCCGCTGCGGATCGCCGAGACCGGGCACCTGCACCATGATGCGGTCGTCGCCCTGGCGCTGGATCACCGGCTCGGTGGTGCCGAGTTCGTCGACGCGGCGGCGCACAACCTCGATCGACTGGGTCACCGCGGCCGACGTGCGATAGGCGACGCCCTCGTCGGTGAGCGACAGGGTCAGGACGCCCGGCTGCGGCTCGGCGATCGCCACTTCCGTCACCGCGCCGCCACCCAGCACGCTGCCGCTGGAGATCGGGTCGGTCATCGGCGACAGCGCCTCGCGGGCGGCCGCCACCTGTTCGGGATCGCGCAGGCGGATCGTCACGGTGCGATCGTTGTCGGACAGGCCGGCATAGCCGATGCGCTCGGTGCGCAGCGCCTGCCGCGCGTCGTCGCGCAGGGTCTGCACCCGGTCGGCGACCAGCGACTGCGAATCCACCTCGAGAAGAATGTAGGAGCCGCCCTGCAGGTCGAGGCCGAGCGTCACGGACTGCTGCGGGAACCAGGACGGCAGCTTGTCCAGCGCCTGCTGCGGCAGGACGTTGGGCGACGCATAGAGGACGCCGATGGCGACCGTCAGCCAGATCAGAAACGTCTTCCAGCGCGAGAAATAGAGCATGGGTGTCCCGACAGGGTCGACGGCCGCGCCGGTATTGCGCGCCGTTGGCAAGCGTTAAAACCGCCGCCGCCGACCCTTGTGGCAGGGCCAGCAGCGACGCGATCTCAGTCCAGTGGCGCTGTGTGCCGCGCCAACACGGCTATTTGGTGTTGGCGGCGGTCGGCTCGCCCTTCACCCGGACGTCGGCGATGGTGCCCTGCATGACGCGCACGCGGGTCTGCTCGGAGATCTGCACTTCCAGCTCGCCGCTCTCGTGAACCTTGGTGACCTTGCCGACGATGCCGCCACCGGTGACGACGGTGTCGCCGCGGCGGATGTTCTTCAGCATCTCCTCGCGCTTCTTCATCGCGGTGCGCTGCGGGCGGATGATGAGGAAATACATGATCGCGAACACGGCCACGAACGGCAGAACGCTGATCAACAGATCGCTCCCCCCCGCTGCGGAACCCGTCTGGGCGAAAGCCTCGGTCACGAACATGGAAAAAACCTCTCAGAAAATCGGCACAGGGTCATGCCTTGCGCGACGCAGCGCCGACAGCAGGGCCTTTACGATGTGCGCGGAATATACGATCGGTCGCCCCGAATGCAACAAGCGTCCGCCGGGCCGACGATCCGGCGAAGCTTCGAGACGAAAGAGCCGCCATGGATGCCGCAGAACTCGCCAGCCTGAAGCACACGATGGACCGGATCGCGGGGGCGCTGGAACGGCTGGCGCCGCCCCCTGCCCCGGCGCCTGACTTTACGACGGCGGACTGTTTCGTCTTCGACCCGCCGGCTGGGCTCGTGCCGGTTCCCTCGGTCAACCGCGTGCCGATCGCCCTGCTCAAGGGCATCGAGCGTTCGCGCGATATCCTTCTGGAGAACACCGACCGCTTCGCCCGGGGCCTGCCGGCCAACAACGCGCTTCTGTGGGGCGCCCGCGGCATGGGCAAGTCGTCACTGGTGAAGGCGGCGCATGGTGCGGTCAATGCCGGCCTCGACGCGGGCGCGGCGCCGGTCAAGCTGATCGAGATCCACCGCGAGGACATCGACCATCTGCCGCGCCTGATGGGGATCGTGCGGGCCGCGCCCTACCCGTTCCTGCT
The DNA here is from genome assembly GCF_026153195.1 of Aurantimonas litoralis. Lineage (NCBI taxonomy): Bacteria > Pseudomonadati > Pseudomonadota > Alphaproteobacteria > Hyphomicrobiales > Aurantimonadaceae > Aurantimonas > Aurantimonas litoralis. The sequence continues at coordinate 68,641 of NZ_JAPFBM010000010.1, forward strand.
GTTCTGCGACGACCTGTCCTTCGACATGGGCGATTCGGCCTACAAGTCGCTGAAGGCGGCGCTGGAGGGCGGCGTCGAGGGACGGCCGGAGAACGTCCTGTTCTACGCGACCTCGAACCGGCGCCATCTCCTGCCGCGCGACATGATCGAGAACGAGCGCTCGACGGCGATCAATCCCGGCGAGGCGGTGGAGGAAAAGGTGTCGCTGTCCGACAGGTTCGGCCTGTGGCTCGGCTTCCACCGCTGCAGCCAGGACGATTATCTGGCGATGATCGACGGTTATCTGGTCGCCTACGACCTCGACGTCGATCCAGATCGGGTCCGCCACGAGGCGCTGGAATGGGCGACGACCCGGGGCAGCCGCTCCGGCCGCGTGGCGTTCCAGTTCGTCCAGGATCTGGCCGGACGCCTCGGCCGGACGCTGACGCCGGTTGCCGGCAGCTGATTCCCGGCAAGCCAAACGCAAATGGCCCGACCCCGCTGCTGTCCGCGGGGCCGGGCCTGTCACGCCTGGAGGTCGGCGTCTACTGGAGGTACTTGGTCGGATCGACCGGGGCCGAATCCTTGCGCACCTCGAAATGCAGAAGCGGAATGTCGGTGTCGCCCGACATGCCGGACTTGGCGATCTGCTGACCGCGCTTGACCTTGGCGCCCCGCTCCACGTCGATCTGGTCGGCGTGGCCGTAGACGGTGACGAGGCCGTTGTCGTGCTTGACGAGAACGGTGTTGCCGAACTCCTTCAGGCCGTCGCCGGCATAGATCACGACGCCGTTCTCGGCGGCCTTGATGGGCGTGCCGCGCGGCACCGACAGGTTCAGGCCGTCATTGCGGCGCGAGCCGACCTTCTCGCCGAAGCGATTGACGACGCGGCCCTGCACCGGCCAGCGCAGCTGGCTGATGCCCGTGGAGTTCGGCGCAACGGCCGCCACCTCGGTCTCGACTTCCTTGCTGACGGTCGTCGACGGGCTGGCCGCCTTCGGCGTTTCGCTGGCCGACGGACGGCCGGACTTCTCGGCGGTCTTGGGCGGCGAATAGGATTTCGGCGTCGCGCTGTCGGCCTCGACCTTCTGCGGCTCGGCCGGACGCTGCGGCTCCGGCGCGGCCTTGGGCTCGGCGCTCGCGACACGGGTCGGTGCCGATGCGCCAGCCGGCAGGGTCAGCGTCTGGCCGATGCGGATCGTGTCGTCGCTCATGCCGTTGGCGCGCTTGATGTCGGCAACGGAGACGCCGGTGCGGCGCGCGATGCCCAGCAGCGAATCGCCGCTCTCGACCTTCACGCTGCTGCCGCCGCTGGCGGCTGCCGATCGCGTCGGCTGCGAGGCCGACGACTGCATCGGCCGGCTCTGCGGCGAGACGACACGGGCCGCCTGCTCACCGAGCGTCGAGGGCGGTGCGCCGCGGGTGGCGGGCACCGAGGACGAGGTCGGCGCGGCGGAAGCCTGCGACTGCGGTGCAGTGGCGTAGCTCGGCGGCGGCGGAGGCGGCAGCTGGCTGGTCTGCACGGCGCCCGAGGTGGCGACGCCGCCCTGCGGATAGTTGTTCGCGGCCGTCTGGTAGGAGCCCTGGTTCTGCGCCGGGTAACCCGACGCCGCCTGGGCGCCGTTGCCATAAGCCGGCATGCCGCGGGAGACGCTGCCTGTGTTCATGGCATCGACATCGCCCGGATAGGGCTGGCTGGCCGCCATCTGGTTGCTGGCCGGCGCCTGCGGCACGGCTCCAGTGTAGAAGCCATCGTCGAAACGCACGACGTCGGAGCTGCAACCCGCCGCGAGGCCGGCCAATCCCACCATCGCGACGGAGCGCACCATTCTGAGCCGCACGGATTTCAGCACATTGATACGCATCGCCGTCCCTTGAGCACGCTAGTTTACTCTTGGACCTATTGAAGCGCGTTAATCTTACTGCCCGGTTAAGTCGCGGGGCAAAAACGACATTTCTTGGACGTCGACGCCATGTTTGACGGCCCGTCGACGCCCTGTAGCGCTCTCATCAGAGGACGTCGGCCGTGCCGAAGGCCAGCGGCTGATAGCGCACCGTGCCCAGCGGCTCGCGCTCGAAGCGGCTGCCCACCTTGCGCAGGCGCAGGAGTTCCTGCGGCCCGTCCCCCGGCCCGAGCGCGCAGATCATCGCGGCGTTGGAGCCGAGCTGATCGAGGAACTGCCGCGGTACGGCGGGAAACGCCGCATGAACGATCACCCGGTCGAACGGCGCCCCGCCGGCAAAGCCGTCGCGCCCGTCTTCCAGGAACAGCGAGATGTTGGTGATGCCGATGTCGCGCAGCCGCCGCCCCGCCGGCTCCACCAGCCCGCGATAGCGGTCGAAGGAGCTGACATGGGTGCCGAGCCGGGCCAGGAGCGCGGTGATGTAGCCGCTGCCGGTGCCGATCTCCAGAATCCGGTGCGCCGGCTGCACGTCCAGCGCCGCCACCAGCCGCACCGCGGCCAGCGCCCCGTGCATGGTCTCGCCGCAGGCGATCGGGGCCGAGCGGTTCTCATAGGCGTTGGCGATGCCCTCGGGTAGGAACAGCCGCCGCGGCACCGATTCCACCGCTTCCAGAAGCCGTGCATCGGTGATGCGCTCCGACCGGAGCGACAGGAGGAAAGCCGCCAGATCCTCGCGGTCGCGACCCATGCCTTCGCCGGTCGGCGCCATCAACCGAGCAGCGTGCGCAGCTCGTCGCGCAGCGCATGGGCGGTCAGGTCGAGATGCAGCGGCGTGACCGAGATCCGCCCGGCCGTCAGGGCGGCCACATCCGACTGTTCCACTTCGGCGCCGGCCTGACGTCCGAACTTCAGCCAGAAATAGGGGAAGCCGCGGCCATCGCGGCGCTCTTCCATGCCCAGCGAATAGTCGAGCTTGCCCTGGCGCGTGACCTCGATGCCCTCGACCGCGTCGGCTTCGACCGCCGGGAAATTGACGTTGATCAGGTGTCCGGGCGGGGTATCGAACGCCATCAGGCGCTCGATCAGCGCCGGCGCATGGGTCTCGGCCGTCTTCCACAGCGCTTCGCGGTGGCTGCCGGGCTTGAACGCCTGGCTGAGGGCGATCGAACGCAGGCCCAGCATCGTGCCTTCCATGGCGCCCGCGACCGTGCCCGAATAGGTGACGTCGTCGCAGATGTTCTGTCCAGCATTGACCCCCGACAGCACCAGATCCGGCGGCGAATCCATCAGTTGCTTGACCGCCATGATGACGCAGTCGGTCGGCGTGCCGGACAGGGCGAAGCGGCGCTCGTCGATCTTGCGCAGGCGCAGCGGCGAAGACAGCGTCAGCGAATGCGACAGCCCGCTCTGGTCGGTCTCGGGCGCCACCACCCAGACGTCGTCCGTCAGCTCGCACGCGATCCGCTCCAGCACGGCGAGGCCTTCGGCGTGGATGCCGTCGTCATTGGTCAGCAGCAGGCGCATCAGGCCGTCCTCTCGATCCGTTCGAGCCCGCCCATATAGGGCCGCAGGACCTCCGGAACGGTGATCGAGCCGTCTTCGTTCTGGTAATTCTCCATGACCGCGATCAGCGCCCGCCCGACGGCGACGCCGGAGCCGTTCAGCGTGTGAACGTAGCGCGCGGCCTTCTCGCCCTCGACGCGGTAGCGCGTGCCCATGCGGCGCGCCTGGAAGTCGCCGCAGACCGAACAGCTGGAGATCTCGCGAAACGCGTCCTGGCCCGGCAGCCAGACCTCGATGTCGTAGGTCTTGCGCGCACCGAAGCCCATGTCGCCGGCGCACAGCGTGACGACCCGGTAGGACAGGCCGAGGCGCTTCAGGACCTCTTCGGCCGCCGCGGTCATGCGCTCGTGCTCGGCGATCGAGGAGTCCTCGTCGGTCACCGAGACCAGCTCGACCTTGTAGAACTGGTGCTGGCGCAGCATGCCGCGGGTGTCGCGTCCGGCCGAGCCGGCTTCCGAGCGGAAGCACGGGGTCAGCGCGGTGAAGCGCAGCGGCAGGTCGCCCGCCCCCAGCACCTGCTCGCGCACCATGTTGGTCAGCGGCACCTCGGCGGTCGGGATTAGCCAGCGGCCTTCGCTGGTGTGGAACAGGTCCTCGCTGAACTTCGGCAACTGGCCGGTGCCGAACAACGCCTCGTCGCGCACCAAAAGCGGCGCCGCGGTTTCCTGATAACCGTGTTCGCCGGTGTGCAGGTCGAGCATGAACTGGCCGAGGGCGCGCTCCAGGCGGGCGAGCTGGCCCTTCAGGATGGTGAAGCGCGAGCCGGAGATCTTCGCCGCCTGCTCGAAATCCATCAGGCCGAGGCCTTCGCCGAGCTCGTAATGCTCCTTCGGCGCGAAACCGAAGTTCGGCGCCTCGCCGTGACGGCGGATCTCGACATTGTCGGCTTCGTCCGCGCCCTCGGGCACGTCGTCAAGCGGGATGTTCGGAATGCGGGCGAGCGCGTCCTCGAGCGACTTGTCGATGCGTCGCTCGGTCTCCTCGCCGTCCTGGATGGCTTCCTTGATCTCGCCGATCTCGCGGATCAGCTCCTCGGCGCCGGCTTCGTCGCCGGTGCCCTTGGCCTTGCCGATCGCCTTGGACGCCTCGTTGCGCCGCCCCTGCAAGGTCTGCAGGCGGGTCAGATGCGCCCGGCGCTCTTCGTCGAGCTTGAGAAGCTGATCGGCCAGGGGCGCGGCGCCGCGTCGTGCGAGTGCCGCATCCAGCTTGTCCGGATTGTCACGTATCCACTTGATATCGAGCATTGATTCCCGTTTCCCGACCGACGAGCGGCGGGATTCGGGTCATGCCGTCAGCTATCGGCTTGCGCCTCGCTTTCGCGCTGCCGCTGGGCCCGCTTGCGTTCGATCATCCGTGCCGCAAAGATCGACACCTCGTAGAGAAGGATCGTCGGCAGGGCAAGACCGATCTGCGACATCGGGTCGGGCGGCGTGAGGATCGCCGCGGCGACGAAGGCCAGCACGATGGCGTATTTGCGCTTGTCGGCCAGCCCCTGCGAGGACGTGATCCCGGCCCGCACCAGAAGCGTCGCCACCACCGGAAGCTGGAACACCAGTCCGAAGGCGAAGATCAGCGTCATGATCAGCGACAGATATTCGGAGACCCGCGGCAGAAGCTGGATCGCGGCCTGTCCACCGGTCCCCGTCTGCTCCATCGACAGGAAGAACCACATCACCATCGGGGTGAAGAAGTAATAGACCAGCGCCGCGCCGAGCAGGAACAGGAGCGGCGTGGCGACGAGGAACGGCAGGAACGCGCCGCGCTCCTCGCGGTAGAGGCCGGGGGCCACGAATTTGTAGATCTGCGAGGCGATCAGCGGAAAGGCGAGGAAGAAGCCGCCGAAGGCCGCGATCTTCACCTGGGTGAAGAAGAATTCCTGCGGCGCCGTGTAGATCAGCTCGACCTGCTTGTTGTGCACGCCGGCCCATTCCGTCGCCGTCTGATACGGAACGACGAGGAAATTGAAGATCGGCTTGGCGAAGAAGAAGCAGAGGATGAAGGCCACGAGAAAGCCGCCGAGGCTCCACATCAGCCGCGTGCGCAGCTCGATGAGGTGCTCGATGAGCGGCGCCGAGGAGGCCTCGATATCGGTGTCGTTCCGACTCACGCCGCGTCCTCGCTCTTCTTCTGGGGCGCGGCATCCGCGCTTTCGGCAGGCTTGTCCGCCGGCTGCGGGCTGTTGGTCGCCCCCGCCTTGTCGGGTTCGGCCGCAACCGCGGCCCCGGAGGCACTAGGCACCTTGGGCTCGGGCGCCTTGGTCGCCGCCTTCAGCGAGGAACGGATTTCGTCGCCCACCGCCTTCATCGGGTTCATCGCCGCACGCACGTCCTTCGTCGGATCGAGATCGCGCACCTTGCTGACGGTGTCCCTGACATCGTCGAGCTCAGCCTCGCGCAACGCATCGTCGAACTGGCGGCGGAAATCGCCGGCCATGGACCGCAACTGCTTGCTGGTGCGCCCGAACGTGCGCAGCATGCGCGGCAAATCCTTTGGCCCCACGACGACCACCAGGATCACCGCAACGACCATGAGTTCGGACCAGCCGATATCGAACATTTCAGCGTCTCGGAAACAGCGAACTGACCTGATGACGACGGCGCACCGTCGTCATCGATGACCTCATGTGCAGGCGATCAGTTGACCGTCTTCTCCCGCTTGACGTCGCGGGCCACCACGTCGGCCTCGTTGTGGTCGAGCGACCGGCGCTCCTGAGCAGCCGCCTCGGTCTCGTCCTCCGACATGCCCTTCTTGAAGCTCTTGATGCCCTTGGCAACGTCACCCATCAGTTCCGGGATCTTGCCGCGACCGAAGAGCAGCAGCACGACCGCAAGGACGATGAGCCAATGCCAGATGCTGAAGCTACCCATTATAAAATCTCCCTGGAACGCGTAAGGCGTTCGATCTTCCCAAGCTAGCGATCGTCCGCGGACTTTTCAAACACGATAACGTCTTGCGGATCAACGGAAACAACGACGTCACGCCGCCCCTGCTCGACAATTCCCGCCCGCATACGTGAGCGCAGCGGATAATCGAGCCCCTCGATGGCCACGGTCATCAGATCGACGCTGCCTAGAAACCGCCGTGCGACGATCCGTCCGAACACGCCGTCGTCCCGCTCCTGCAGGCGCAGGCCCGTCAAACGCAGGGCCACGGTCATCGCCGTGCCGTCCGGCAGGGCGGTGTCCGCAACCGGTCCGAGCGCCGTCACGACGCGCCCGCCCCGCACCTCGCCGTCGATGACGTTGAGCTCGGAAAAGAAACCTGCGGCAAAGAGACTGGCCGGGCGACTGTAGAGTTCAGCCGCCGTGCCGAGCTGCACGAGGCGCCCGTCGCGCAGAAGCGCGATTCGGTCGCCCATGCGCATCGCCTCCTCGGCGTCGTGGGTGACAATGATCGCGGTCGCCCGGCTTTCGCGCAGGATCTGCAGCGTGTCGGTCCGCACCACGTCCTTCAGCCGGCTGTCCAGGCCGGAGAACGGCTCGTCCATCAACAGCACCGACGGGCGCGGCGACATGGCCCGCGCCAGCGCCACGCGCTGCTGCTCGCCGCCCGACAGGGTGTGCGGATATAGCCCGGCGGAGCCGCTCAGCCCCACCCGCTCCAGCGCCGCCATCGCCTCCTTGCGGGCCGCGTCGCCCGACATGGCGGTCAGGCCGAAGCGGACATTCTCCGCGATGGTCATGTGCGGAAACAGCGCGAAGTCCTGGAACATCAGGCCGATGCCGCGCTTTTCCGGCGGCACGAACGCCGTCTCGCCGGCGATCTCGCGACCGTTCAGAATCAGCCGTCCCGCCGTCTGCCGCTCGATCCCGGCGGCGATCCGCAGGAGCGTCGTCTTGCCCGAGCCGGACGGACCGAGCAGGCATAGGATCTCGCCGGGCTCCGCCGCCAGGTTGATGTCGTTAAGGATCTGGGTGTGGCCGACCGCGTGCGAGACGTTCTCGAAGGCGAGACGGGCGGCGAAGCTGACGCCGGCGCTCGTCCTGCTCGCGGATTTCTGGGTTGGCGCGACGGCGTCGCGGGTCCGGTCATGCACGTTGGACAGCCCGTCACTCTGGTCGGCCGGCGCGCGCGCCCAGCCTTCTGCGCTCTGGCTAACCCTTCGCCGCGGCGACGGCAACCGGTTCAGGCGACGCGGGCGACGAGTTCGCGATATTCCGCCCGCAGCGCGGCCTCGTCGGCCGGCACGACCGGCGCGATGCAGGCCTCGGCTGTGGCGGCCCGGCGCTCGCCCTCCCCGGTCAGTGGCTGCGCGGCGTCAGCGACCTTGCGCATCTCCGCCATGTCGCCATTGCAGTGGAGGACGACGTCGCAGCCGGCATCGAGGCATTCGCGGCTGAGGTCGCCGAGATCGCCCTGCAGCGCCTTCATCGAGATGTCGTCGCTCATCAAGAGACCGTCGAAACCGATCTCGCCGCGAATGATCTCCTCAATCACCACGGGCGACAGCGTCGCCGGGCGACGGGCATCGATATCGGTATAGAGAATATGCGCGGTCATCGCCGCCGGCACCGTGTTCAGGGCCCTGAACGGGGCGAAATCGGTCCGCGAGAGCTCGGCGCGGGGCGTTGCGACCACCGGCAGGCGGTAATGGCTGTCGGCATTGCCGCGGCCATGGCCGGGAATGTGCTTCATCACCGGCAGGCCGCCGCCGGCCACAAACCCGTCCGCAACAGCCTGGCCGAGGGCGGCGACGGTGTCGCCGTCGATGCCGTAGGCGCGGTCGCCGATGACCGAATCCGCCCCTTGCACCGGGACGTCGAGGCACGGCACGCAGTCGGCATTGATGCCATAGACCATGATGTCGGCGGCCAGCAGCCGCCCCTGCAGCCACGCGGCGCGCACGCCTGCCTCGGCATCGGCACCATGCAGGCGACCGAGATCGGCCGGCGTCGGATAGGCTGGCGCCATCGGCGGCTTGAGCCGATTGATCCGCCCGCCTTCCTGGTCGATGAAGATCGGGGTCGCGGCGCGTCCGCCGATCTCGCGCAATTCGGCCGTCAGATCGGACAGTTGCGAGGCGTCGGAGATGTTGCGGCCGAAGACGATGAAGCCCCAGGGCCGCTCGTCGGCGAAGAAGGCGCGTTCGTCCGCCGTCAGGCGAAGCCCGGCCGGCGCGGCAATCCACGCCTTCGATCCGCTCATTCCCGTCTCCTGTGCGTACACGGATGGTCCCGCGTCAGCGCCGGGACGTGTGTCTGTGTGAAGAATGGAAGGAGCCGTTCCGCGCGAGGAACGGCCCGTCAGTGCGACGCCGGCAAGCCCGGCGACGCTCAGCGCGCCACGAAGCAGCTGCCGCCGGCTGATTTGAGCTGGGAGCACAGGCTCGTCGCCTCGTCCTTGGAGCCGGTTGCCACGCGCACCCGATAATAGGTGCCCTTGCCCGGAATGTCGGCCGACTGGATGACGAGATTGCGCCCGCCGATCACGCCGGCATAGCGCTGGCCGAGCGCCTGGGACGATTCCCGCGCCGCCGTCTCGCTGGGCTGCGAGGAGATCTGGACGTAATAGCCGTCACCGGCAGGGGCCGTCACGGCGGCCGGCGCCGCTGCGGGCTGCGCAGCGATGCTGGCTGTTTCCGTGGCCGAATCGACCGCCGGCTCCGGCGCGACCGGGGTCGGTGCCGGGGCGACGGCGGCCGGCGATACCTGCGGCTCGGGCTCTGCCGCGGCGAGCGCCGCCACGCGGGTCGCGGCCGAGGCCGGTCGCGTCGGCTTCATCGCCGGCACGGGCATGCCCGGGGCGGGCTGTCCGGCCGATGCGGTGTCCTCGACCGTCTCGGTCGTCGCGGCATCAGCCGCGTCCGTCGCCAGTTCCACCGGACGCGAGGCGGCCGGGATCATCGCCGGGTTCTCGCCGCGCAGATCGGCCATCGACGTCTCGGGCACCGTGTCCTCGGTGACCAGCGTGCCATCCGGCCGCACGGTCAGCGTGCGCACGCGCCGCGGCATCAGCACCGCGATCGGCTCGGCCGAGGCCGATGCGTCGGCGACCCGCACGGAGCCATCGCCGCTTCCGTTCGACGCGGCACGCGCCGTGCCGATCGGGCTGAGATCGACGCCCGGCAGATCGTTGGCGACCTGCGAGGGCAGTTCCAGCGGCTCTTCGGCTGCCGACAAAAGGGTGGTCTGCGACGGCTTGATATCGGCGTCGGCGCTCTGGACGCGCTCGTAGACCGCCTTGTTCTGATTCGGCACGGCGCGGCCGCCCGGATCCTTCGGCGCGACCTTCACCGGCTCGGGATCGGCGCGCACGATCAGCACCTCGTCGGAGCCCGCAACGCCGCCGCTTCCGGATGCGTAATAGGCGCCAACGCCGCCGAGCAGCGCGATGACCAGCACACTGGCGCCGAAGCCGAGCGAGCGGGGCGAGAAACGTCCCTGCCCGGCCGCGAGCATGGCGCCTGCGGCGCGATGGGACGCACCGCGAACACCGCGGCCATCGTCGAAACGATCGTCGAGCGATTCGACGCCGAAGGCATTGCTGTCGTCCTGGGCGAGACCGGCATGGCCGTGCTGCGGCGCGGACGGTCCGGTCGCTGCCATGCGCGTATCGGCGCCGTCCCATGCCTCGTTGACGCGCTGTACCTGCGGCGTCGTGGTCATCGCGGCGAGTTCGCTGGCGATCAGTTCGTCGAAATCGTCAAGCGGCTTGGTGCTGGCCTGCGGCATCGGCGCGGGTTCTACCCTTGCCGGCGCAAAGGCCTCGCTGTGATGCAGCGGCGTGCCGCGCGGATTGGCCGGAGCCGACAGGCCGCGCAGCGCGACCTCCAGCTCATCATCGATCGCTGCGTCGAGCTGGGCCTCGGGAGCGGCCGGCGGCGCCGCGGAGCGCGACTGGCTGGCAAAACCTGTAGACGCGGCAGAAGCGCCGCGCGGCGACACCCAGTTCGCATAGGAATTGGTGATGGTTTCGTCGTCGCGGGACGGCGCGTCAGCAGCCATCGCGGGCGCCGCGAAGTCGTCCATCGATTCGAAGCTGCGGTTGAATTCCTCGTCGAGAACGCCGGCCAGGGCCTCCTCGTCGAAACCGGTCGCATCGCCGGTCGGCGCGGCAACGGCGTCACGCTCGGCGCGCACCGCAGGCTCCGCGCCCCAGGGCTGATCGATCAGTTTCGCCAGATCCGCGAACGGATCTTCGTCAGGCGTCGCCGTCAGCCGGTCCGTCTTCGAACCCGCGCCGTTCATGTCCCCCGTCGACATTCACACCCCCGCCTATCTTCGTGCTCCGGAGGCGTCCGGCCCCTTCTCGTGGGCTAGGGGACGAACTTGACCAAAGCGTGATCGGTCAGCGCATTTCTTCCGGAGCGTCGACCCCGATCAGGCCGAGTCCCGTAGCCAGAACCAGCGCCACGGCCTTCACCAGAGCCAGTCGGGCCAAGGTGATCTTGACCTCATCAGCGTTAACAAACCGTAATTCCGGCAGGTCCTTGCCGCGATTGTACTGCGCGTGGAAGGACGATGCGAGGTCGTAGAGATAGAAGGCCAGCCGGTGCGGCTCCTTTGCATCGGCCGCCGATTTGATCAGCCGCGGGAACTCCGCGAGCTTGCGGATCAGGCCGATCTCGCCCTCGTCGTTCAGGAGATCCAGCGTCTCGCGGTCGAGCGAAGCGAAGTCGTGCAGCGTCAGCCCGGCCTCGACGGCTTGGCGGAAGATCGCGGCCGAACGGGCATGGGCGTACTGCACGTAGAAGACCGGGTTGTCCTTCGACTGCTCGGTGACCTTCTGGAAGTCGAAGTCGAGCGGCGCGTCGCTCTTGCGAAACAGCATCATGAAGCGGACGGGGTCGCGGCCGACCTCCTCCACCACGTCCGCCAGCGTGACGAAATTGCCGGAGCGCTTCGACATCGTCACCGGCTCGCCGTTCCGGTAGAGCTTCACGAGCTGGCACAACAAGACGTCCGCCGTCGCGGTGCCGCCGGACACCGCCCGCGCCACGGCCTCCAGCCGCTTCACATAGCCGCCGTGATCGGCACCGAGGACGTAGACCATCTCCTGGAAGCCGCGCTCGAACTTGTCGCGGAAATAGGCGACGTCGGCGGCGAAATAGGTGTAGCGGCCGTCGGACTTCACCAGCGGCCGGTCCTGGTCGTCGCCCACCTCGGTCGAGCGCAGCAGGGTCTGCTCGCGATCTTCCCAATCCTCGGGCAACTGGCCCTTGGGCGGCGGCAGCGAGCCCTGATAGACGAAGCCCCGCTCCCGCAAATCGGCGATCGCGGCGGCGATCTTGCCGCCATTGTCGTCATGCAGGGTGCGCTCGGAGAAGAACACGTCCTGCTCGATGCCCAGCAGCTTCAGATCGGCGCGGATCATCGCCATCATCGCGTCGATGGCCCGCTCGCGCACCAGCGGCAGCCATTCCGCCTCGTCCATCGCCAGGAGCCGGTCGCCGAACTCGCTCGCCAGCTTTTCGCCCACCGGCTTGAGGTACTCGCCCGGATAGAGACCGGCCGGGATCTCGTCGATCGTCTCGCCCAGTGCCTCGCGGTAGCGCAGCAGCGCCGAGCGCGCGAGGACGTTCACCTGCTCGCCGGCATCGTTGATGTAGTATTCGGTGGTCACCTCGTCGCCGCCGAAGGCCATCAGGCTCGCCACGGCATCGCCCACGACCGCGCCGCGGCAATGGCCGACATGCATCGGCCCTGTCGGGTTGGCCGAGACATATTCGACATTCACCCGGCGGCCGGTGGCCGGCGCGCGGCCGAAATCGCCGCCAGCGGCGAGAATGCCCGCCAGATGCGCGATCCAGAAGGGCTGGCGGAGTTTCAGATTGATGAAGCCCGGTCCGGCGATCTCGGCCGTCTCGACATCGGGATCGCGGGCGAGATGCGCGGCGATGCGGGTGGCCAGATCCCGCGGCTTCAGGCCCAGCGGCTTGGCCAGCACCATCGCGGCGTTGGTCGCCAGATCGCCATGGGCGGCATCGCGCGGCGGCTCGACCGTGACGCGCGCCAGGTCCGGCACGCCATTTTCACTATCGGAAAGAACGGCTTCGACCGCAGCCTTCACGCGCGATTCGAAATCGGCGAAGATGTTCATCCTGGACCTCGACTGGTTCCGGCGGCCGCCGTCGCGGCGCGGCCCGGACGTTCTGGCGACCGGGCGTCACGCATGTGCGTGCCTTAAAGAAGGAAAGGCCGGCTAGCGCAATTGCGGAGTGACGTCAAACAGCCGGCGATGCTCGGCCATGGCGAAGGTATCGGTCATGCCCGAGAGGTAATCGGAGACGCGCCGCGCCAGCTTGTCCGCCGGCAGCCTGTCCGCATCGCGGCTCCAGTCGCCCGGCATCAGGTCGGGCCGCACCATCAGCCGCTCGAACAGCGCATCGACGATACCTTCGGCGGTGCGCATCACCTGCATGATGCTCTCGTTGCGATAGACCCGCTCAAACAGGAAACGCCGCGTCTCGTCCACCGCCTCGCGCATGGCCGGCGAGAACACCACGATTGCGCGGTCGGCGGAGCGGATGTCCCCTGCAGTTTTCGGGTCGATCGCAGCGATGCCGGAGAGCGCCGTGCCGATCACGTCCTCGACCATGCGGGTGATGTGGCGCCGCAGGATCTCGTGGCCGGTGCGGGTGCGGTCGAGACCGGGATAGGCCTCCTCCACCTCCTTCAGGATCGCGCCGGCCAGCCGCAGCTCGCGCAGATCCTCCACGTCGATCAGCCCGGCCCTGAGCCCGTCGTCGAGATCATGGGTGTTGTAGGCGATGTCGTCCGAGATCGCCGCGGCCTGCGCTTCAAGGCTGGCATAGCCATCGAGATCCAGCGGGAACAGCGCGTCGAAATCCGCCACGGGCCTCGGCAGCAGCGTACCCGGCTCGGCCCGTGGCCCGACCAGCGGGCCATTGTGCTTGACCAGCCCCTCCAGCGTTTCCCAGGCAAGGTTCAGCCCGTCGAACTCGGCGTAGCGATGCTCCAGCGCCGTGACGATCCGCAGCGACTGGGCGTTGTGGTCGAAGCCGCCATAGGCCGCCATCTGCCGGTCGAGGGCCCGCTCGCCAGCATGGCCGAAGGGCGTGTGGCCGAAATCATGGACCAGCGCGATGGCCTCGGTCAGATCCTCGTCGAGCCGCAAAGCCCGGGCGAAGGCGCGGGCGATCTGCGACACCTCGATCGTGTGGGTCAGGCGGGTGCGGAAATGATCGCCCTCGTCGGCAACGAAGACCTGGGTCTTGTGCTTCAGCCGGCGAAAGGCGGTGGAATGGACGATCCGGTCGCGATCGCGCTGGAACGGCGTGCGGGTGCGGCTGGCGGGCTCGGGATAGAGGCGGCCGCGGGATTCCTCGGGCTGCACGGCGTAAGGGGCGCGGGCGATGCCGCCCATCCCGATCCGCGCGAATGCCGCGTCGCGTGTTCCCTGGGATTCATCCATCGCGAAACGATCCGTCCCGATTGACCGGCCAACCCGGCGTCCATACTTAAGTGTCAGCCCTCGAACAAGGAGCGGCGCGCCAGCCAACGACGCGCCGAACGGCAAGATGAGCGACACCACCGATCACACCGTCACCGTTTCCGAAGCCGCAGCCCGGCGGATCGCGGCGATCCTGTCGAAAAGCGACGACGCCGATTCGCTGCGCATTTCCGTCGAAGGCGGCGGATGCTCGGGCTTTTCCTACAAATACGACCTGACCAGCGGCCGCGAGGAGGACGACATCATCCTCGAGCGCGACGGCGCGCGGGTCGTCATCGACCCGGTCTCCATCGTCTACATGGAAGGCTCGGTGGTCGATTTCGTCGACGACCTGATGGGCCAGTCATTCCAGATCCGCAATCCCAACGCCGTCGCGTCCTGCGGCTGCGGCACGTCCTTCTCGGTCTGACGCTCCCGTGCTGATCGCGACCTGGAACATCAACGGCGTCAAGGCCCGCCTCGACGCCCTCCTCGCCTGGCTGCAGGAACGCTCGCCCGACATCGCCTGCCTGCAGGAGATCAAGAATGTCGACGAGACCTTCCCGCGCGAGGCGATCGAGGCGCTCGGCTACCATGTGGAGACGCATGGCCAGAAGGGCTTCAACGGCGTCGCGCTGCTGTCGAAGGAGAAGCCGGTTTCGATCGAGCCGCGGCTGCCGGGCGACAGCAGCGACGAGCATGCCCGTTTCATCGAGGGCGTCTGGGATTTCCACGGCCGCCCCTTGCGGGTCGCCTCGCTCTACCTGCCCAACGGCAACCCGCTGGGCACCGAGAAATTCACCTACAAGCTCGCCTGGATGCAGCGTCTCCACGCCCATGCCCGCGACAGCATGGCCCGCGAGGAACTGCTGGTGCTGGCGGGGGACTACAACATCATCCCCGAGCGCGGCGACGCGGCGCGGCCGGACAACTGGACGGGCGATGCCCTCTTCCAGCCGGAGAGCCGCGCGGCCTATCGCCGTCTGATCAATCTGGGGCTGAGCGACGCGATCCGCGCCACCACCGACGCCGACGGCACCTACAGTTTCTGGGATTATCAGGCCGGGGCCTGGCAGAAGAACAACGGCATCCGCATCGACCATCTGCTGCTGTCGCCGGAAGCGCAGGACCGGATGGCATCGGCGGGGATCGACCGGCATGTGCGCGGCTGGGAAAAGCCGTCGGACCACGTCCCGGTGCTGGTCGAACTGGCAGCCTGAGCCGCTCGACCGCGTTCCGTCGGAGCGCAGACGCGACCGTCGCAAACTATCCGCAAATGATCAGTTCTTGGTGCTGACCATGCCGGTCGCGGACGCGATCTGCTGCTCGGCATAGGCGAGCGCGGTGCGCCGTTCGTTTTCCGAGGCGATCGCGAAGATCTCTTCCTGCAGCGGACGGATCCACTTTTCGTCGCGCGGCGAGGCCTGCTTCAGCGCCATGGTCAGCATGCCGAGCCCGCGCACCGGCTGGGCCGGCAGCGAGATGCGGTCACCGTCGAACAGCAGATAGCCGAGCAGCGCCGCGGCGCCGACATTGCCCTTCTCGGCGGCCAGATTCAGCCAGCGCGCCGCCTGCCGGGGATTGGCCTTGCCGCCTTCCCCGTTCAGCGTCATGCGGCCCAGTTCGAACTGCGCCTTGGCGTCGCCGAAATAGGACGCGGCGTGGAAGTAGAACTGCCGCGCACGCTGCAGGTCCACCGCCACCGGGCTGCCGGAAATCCCAACGCGCAGATAGTCGGCCAGCGCGACGACCGCGCTGGAGACATAGGCGGCGTTGGTGAAGTTGCCTTCCTCCTCGCCCTGATCGCGTACGATCTGTTCGAAGATCTTGAAGGCCTCGTAGTCGTTCTCCGGCACGCCGTCGCCCTCGGCATACATCCGGCCGAGCTTCCAGCGCGCGCCCGGATGTCCCTTGTCGGCGGCGTAGCGCAACGCCTCGAAGGCTTCCACCTTCTCGCCGCGCTGATAGGCCTTGAAACCGAAGGAGAAGAGTTCCAGCGGCCCTGCGTCGGGATTGACCCTGGCCGCCGGGTCGAGCGCAAGCGCCGACCCGCCGACGCTGCCAAGCAGCGTCAACGCCAGGATCGAGACCGACAGGAACGAACTAGAGGTCCGCATAACAGTGCTTTTCCGCCGCTCCGCCCGGATGTGTCACTGCGCCGAGGCGCGCCGTGCCGACCTGCTGGGCGTATTTCCAGATGGCACCGGACTGGTAGTCGGTTTCGCGGGGCTTCCAGTCTTCGGCCCGCTTCTTCATGTCGTCATCCGACACGTCCACGTCCAGTGTCCCGGCGACGGCATCGATGGTGATGATGTCACCGTCGCGCAGCAGGCCGATCGGACCGCCGAGCGCCGCTTCCGGGCCGACATGGCCGATGCAGAAGCCGCGGGTCGCGCCGGAGAACCGGCCGTCGGTGATCAGCGCGACCTTGTCGCCCATGCCCTGGCCGTAGAGCGCCGCCGTGGTCGACAGCATCTCGCGCATGCCGGGTCCGCCGCGCGGGCCCTCGTAGCGGATGACGAGAACCTCGCCTTCCTTGTACTGGCGCTTGGAGACGGCCTCGTAGCATTCCTCTTCCGAATCGAAGCACCGCGCCGGGCCGGAGAACCGCAGGTTCTTCATGCCCGCCACCTTCACGATGGCGCCGTCCTGGGCGAGGTTGCCCTTCAGGCCGACGACGCCGCCGGTCTCGGTGATCGGCGTGTTGGCCGGATGGATCACGTCCTGGTTCGGGTTCCAGGTCACCTTCGCCATGTTCTCGGCAATGGTGCGGCCGGTGACGGTCATGCAGTCGCCGTGCAGATAGCCATGGTCCAGCATGGTCTTCATCAGCATCGGGATGCCGCCGGCCTCGAACATGTCCTTGGCGACGTATTTGCCGCCCGGCTTGAGGTTGGCGATGTAGGGCGTCTTGCGGAAGATCTCCGCGACGTCGAACAGGTCGAACTCGATGCCGCATTCATGCGCGATCGCCGGCAGATGCAGCGCGCCATTGGTCGAACCGCCGGTCGCCGCGACGACGGCGGCGGCGTTCTCCAGCGCCTTGCGGGTGACGATGTCGCGCGGCCGGATGTTGCGGGCCAGGAGCTCCATGACGATCTCGCCCGAGGCGTAGCAGAACTTGTCGCGGATCTCGTAGGGCGCCGGTGCGCCGCAGGAATAGGGCAGCGCCAGGCCGATCGCCTCGGCCACGGTCGCCATGGTGTTGGCGGTGAACTGCGCGCCGCAGGAACCGGCCGACGGACAGGCGACCTGCTCGATCTCGTCGAGATCGTCGTCGTTCATCTCGCCGACCGAATGCTTGCCGACCGCCTCGAAGATGTCCTGGACGGTGACCTGCTGGCCGCGGAAATTGCCCGGCAGGATCGACCCGCCATAGATGAAGACCGACGGCACGTTCAGGCGAACCATCGCCATCATCATGCCCGGAAGCGACTTGTCGCAGCCGGCGAGACCGACCAGCGCGTCATAGGCATGGCCGCGCATCGTCAGCTCGACCGAATCGGCGATGAGGTCGCGCGAGACGAGCGAGGCCTTCATGCCCTGGTGGCCCATGGCGATGCCGTCGGTGACGGTGATGGTGCAGAATTCGCGCGGCGTGCCGCGGGCTGCCGCGACGCCCTTCTTGACGACCTGAGCCTGGCGCATCAGCGAGATGTTGCACGGCGCGGCCTCGTTCCAGCAGGAGGCGACGCCGACCAGCGGCTGATGGATCTCTTCCTTGGTGAGACCCATGGCGTAGAGATACGAGCGGTGCGGCGCGCGCGACGGCCCCTCGGTCACATGCCGGCTGGGCAGGTTCTTCTTGTCGATCGAATGCGCGTCCATCGGTCCCCCTCGTACACAACGCTGTTCATGGCCCGCCTCGACGCCGCGCCCGATCAGCACCTCTGGGGTGAGCGGGTTTTGTGGCGGCAACGGGGCATGGCTTCCCGCGGCGGACTATAGGCGATGCTCCGCTGCAATAGTGTTGCAGCGATCCCACAAGCAGCGAATTCGCCTCGATGCCCGCGAGAGGGTCCCGGCTAGCAAAAAGGCGCGCCCTGCGGACGCGCCTTCCTTGTGCTTCAACGAGTTGGTCGCGAGACCGGACTCAGAAAGTGAACTTCATCGAGGCGTTGACCGCATAGACGAAATCGTCGCCGACCGTGGCATTGAAGTACGCACCGTCGCTGGTCGACTGCTCGCCATCGGTCCAGTAGCCGACGAGACCGCCGAAGCGCAGCTCGCTCCACTCGTTGGCCTTGAACGAGACGCCGCCGGCCAGGGTGTAGAGATCGGTGTAGGTCGTCTCCGAACCGGTCGACACGCCGCGATCGTAGCCGACCGAGACGGCCGCCGAGATCTCGTCGGTGAACGCCCGGCCGAGGCCGATCGACGCCGTGTAGCCATCACGCCAGTTGTAGGGCGACAGGCTCGAGCGGGTCACGCCACCCGTGGTGATCGAGCTGACGGCGGTGCCGTTGGTGCTCCAGTCGGTCCAGCGGAACGACGCCAGCAGCAGCGTGCCCGGTGCGATGCCGGTCTGCGCGTTGATGTAAAGGCTCTGCGGGCTGACGACATCCGAGAAGTTGGAGGTGCCTGCCGCAACTGGAGTTCCGGGAGCCGGAGCGCCGGGCACGACAACCTGCACGCCACCGGGTCCGATGATGTAGGCATCGCCGTTCGCCGTCACCTGTCCGGTACCGGTGAACTCATCATGCGTTGCCTCGGAGCGATACATCACCTGAGCGCGCAGAGCGATTTCCGGCTTCTCGAATGCCGCACCGACGCGATAGCCGTATGCATAGTCGCTCTTCGTCTCGACGGTCGTGCGCACCGGCAGGAACACCGGAACCGCATTGATCGGAGTCGCAGAGAGGCTGGTTCCGTCGAAGGTGAAGTCTTCGGCGAAGACGCCGCCGAGAATGCTGAAGCGGCCGATGTCATTGGTGTAGGACAGGCGGCAGGTCAGGCCGAACTCGTTCGACTCGAACTCGCTCGTCTCGGTTCGCGAATTGGCCGTCGGACCAGCCGGAAGCGCCCCGCCCGGCGCGCCGGTGTAGTCGGATTCCGCCGCGAAGGAGATCACGTAGGTGCCCGCGCAGCCGGCCATCTCGCTGTTAATGCCGAAGGCCAGCGACGGGATGAGGTAATTCTGCGTATAGGTGCCGAAATTGCCGCTCTGGCCGTTGATCGACTCGAAGCCGCGCTGCGGATTGACGTAGGTGACGCCGGTCCGCATCACGGCGGTGCCCTGCTCGAACAGGATGTCCGTGTCAGCCGTGCCGCGCTGGAAGCCACCGGCGAGGGCCGACGTGCTGAGCGCCGCCGAAGCCAGGGACGCGCCGAGAATCGTTGTCAGAAAAGTTCGCAATGGAATCCCCCCACTCTTGTTGAACTTCCGCGGGAACCCAGCCGCTGAAAGTTGACGCAAACGTAAACGATAAATTCGCGGTCCGGAACTCCCCGGTTGCAACACCGGGGCGATTGCGACGCTTCCGCCACAGCGGCGATCATAGCCGGCGAAGCCTGCGCAAGCCTTTGCACATTCTGCTTTTTCGCGTGGGGGAACGGGGAGTTACGTAGGGAGAGATCGGCCCGCGCAGGGCGCGAGGAGACAAAATCGTGTCCCGAGCGTGTCATAAATACGACAGATCGGGCGCTCGGCGCAAAGGGCCGGATGATACCGGGCATTGCAGGAGCACGGCGCCTCCTTGCGAGGACACGCCGTGCTCCCGATTGCAAGGCTACTGCAGCCGTTCGAGTGCCGCCGACAGCTTGTCGGCCTCGATCCGGTAGCCTTCGCGCTTCTCGCGCTCCTGCTCGACGATCTCGTCAGGGGCGTTGGCGACGAACTTCTGGTTGGAGAGCTTGCGGTCGATCCGCTCGATCTCGCCCAGGGCCTTGTCGCGGGCCTTGCCAAGGCGGCTGCGCTCGGCGGCGACGTCGATGAGCCCGGCCAACGGCAGGGCGAAGCTGCCCCCCGCCGCCAGGATCTGCGCCGACTGTTCCGGCGCGGTCTCGGCGGTGACGATGGTCGCCAGCCGCGCCAGCCGCTTCACGGCGGGGCCGTGCCGCTCCAGCCGCGCTGCGGTTGCCGCATCCGGCGCCACAGCGACAAGATCGGCCTCGGTCGCCGCCGGCACGTTCATCTCGGACCGCACCGAGCGGATCTCCGACACCACCTCGATCAGCCAGTTGATGTCGTCGGCGGCGTCGCGGTCGGCGAAGTCGAGCACCGGCCAGGCCGCATGGCAGAGCAGCGAGGCGCGTTCGCCGGCGGCGGTCACCTGCCACAGCTCCTCGGTGATGAACGGCATGAACGGATGCAGCAGCGCGTAGATCCGGTCGAGGACCGACCCCATGACGTGCCGCACCTCGTTGGCCGCGGCCTCGTCGCTGCCCATCAGCGCCGGCTTGGCCAGCTCCACATACCAGTCGCAGAACAGGTTCCAGACGAAGCGGTAGAGCGTCGCCGCCGCCTCGTTGAAGCGGTAGGCCGCGATGGCGGTCTCGGTCTCGGCGATGGTGCGGCCGAGCTCGGTCACGACCCAGCGGTTCAGCGGCAGCGAGAGCTGCGACGGATCGAGGGTGCCGCCATGCACGGCGCCGTTCATCTCGGCGAAGCGGGTCGCGTTCCACAGCTTGGTGCCGAAATTGCGATAGCCGGCGATGCGCTGCGGATCGAGCTTCACGTCGCGGCCTTGCGCCGCCATGATCGCCAAGGTGAAGCGCAGGGCGTCGGCGCCGAACTCGTCGATGAGATCGAGCGGATCGACCACATTGCCCTTGGACTTCGACATCTTGGCGCCGGTCTTGTCGCGCACCAGGGCGTGGACATAGACCGTGTGGAACGGCTCCTCGTCCATGAATTCGAGGCCCATCATCATCATCCGGGCGACCCAGAAGAAGATGATGTCGAAGCCGGTGACGAGGACGCTGGTCGGATAATAGGTCGCGAGTTCCGGCGTCTGGTCCGGCCAGCCGAGCGTTGAGAACGGCCAGAGGGCCGACGAGAACCAGGTGTCGAGAACGTCCTCGTCGCGATGCAGGAAACCGTCGCGGCGCGCCGGGTCGGCGGCCATGGCGCGGGCTTCCTCGTCGTCGATCGTGCCGTTGGTGACGTAATGCGACAGCGCCGCGGCGACGGCCTCTTCCTCGGTCTTGGCGACGAAGATCTCGCCGTCCGGACCGTACCAGGCTGGGATCTGGTGACCCCACCAGAGCTGGCGCGAGATGCACCAGGGCTGGATGTTCTCCATCCAGTCGAAATAGGTCTTTTCCCAGTTCTTCGGCACGAACTTGGTGCGGCCCTCGCGCACCGAGGCGATGGCCGGCTCGGCCAGCGTCTTGGCGTCGACATACCACTGGTCTGTGAGGAACGGCTCGATCGGCACGCCGCCGCGGTCGCCATGCGGCACCGTGTGCGGATGGTCCTCGACGGCCGCGAGGAGACCGCCCTCCTCCATCATCGCGACAATGGCCTCGCGCGCGGCAAAGCGGTCCTCGCCGTCGAGCGCCGCAATGGTGCGCTCGAGTTCGGCGGTTCGCTCCAGACCGTCGAGGAAGGCCTCGTTCTCGGCCAGGGTGATCTTCGCGGCGACCGTCAGGATGTTGATCTGCCTGAGATCGTGGCGCTTGCCGACCTCGAAATCGTTGAAGTCGTGCGCCGGCGTCATCTTCACCGCGCCGGTGCCGGCCTCGGGATCGGGATATTCGTCGGCGACGATCGGAATCGGGCGGCCAACCAGCGGCAGGATGACGGACTTGCCGACGAGGTCGCGGTAGCGCGGATCCTCGGGGCTGACCGCCACGCCGCTGTCGCCCAGCATGGTCTCGGGCCGGGTCGTCGCGACGACCAGATGGTCGCGGGTCTCGTAGCCGGCCGGCTCGCCATCCGACGGTTTCCACGCGGTGCGGTTGCCCTCGGCATCGAGATTGTAGGGATGCTCGTAGGTCACGCCATCGGCCAGCGGATAGCGGAAATGCCAGAGGTGCCCCTTCACCTCCTTCTGCTCGACCTCGAGGTCCGAAATCGCCGTGAGCAGCTTCGGGTCCCAGTTGACGAGACGCTTGTCCTTGTAGATCAGGCCCTTGCGATAGAGCTCGACGAAGACGTGCAGCACGGCCTTCGACAGGCCCTCGTCCATGGTGAAGCGCTCGCGCGACCAGTCGCAGGATGCGCCGAGACGGCGCAGCTGGCCGAGGATCGCCCCGCCCGATTCGCCCTTCCACTGCCAGACCCGCTCGATGAAGGCGTCGCGGCCCATGTCGCGGCGGCCTGGCTCCTTGCGCTCGGCCAGCTGCCGCTCGACGACCATCTGCGTGGCGATGCCGGCGTGATCGAGGCCCGGCTGCCACAACACCTTCTTGCCGCGCATGCGCTCGAAGCGCACCAGCACGTCCTGCAGCGTGTCGTTCAGCGCGTGCCCCATATGGAGCGAACCGGTGACATTGGGGGGCGGAATGACGATCGAGAAGGCTTCGGCGTCCTCGGCGGCGCCGGCTCCGGCGCGGAAGGCCTCGGCCTCTTCCCAACGCTCGGCGATACGCGGCTCGATCGCCGCGGCGTCATAGGTCTTTTCGATCATGGCTTGTCCGGTGCGCGCGCCAGCCGGATTCCCCGGGGCGGTGATGTTCCAGAACCGGTTACAGCCTTGCTTTCGACACTGTCAACGAAGAGCCGTGTCGGCCCGCGATGCGATCTGCGCGCCGCAGGCCGGGTTCTTCAGCGGCGACCGCCGCGGGCGACGCGCTCGATCTCCTCGCGAACCAGCCGCTCGACAAGGCGCGGCAGGTTGTCGTCGAGCCATTCCTGCAGCATCGGCCGCAGCATCTGGCGGACGGTCTCGTCCATGGTGCGCATCTGCTCGTCGCGGATGACGCGGGCGAGATCGTCGAACGACCCGGCGATGCGCTCGCCGGCCTCGTGCGAGACAAGGGCGTGGATGTCGGCCGCGGTCGTCGCTGCCACCGGTGCGGACGGCGTCGCCGGCGCCTCGACGGCTTCCGTGGCCTTGGCCTCGACATCAGCCGGCTCGTACGCCTGCTGCGACGAGGGCGCGGTCATGGCCGGAGCCGCCTCGTCCTCGTCATCGTCCTCGGCGCCATCGCTGGCGACGGAATCGGTTGCCACGTCGGCGTCGGCCCGGCCCGCCTCGAACAGGCCGGCCCGGTCGAGAAGCTCGCTGGCGAACTCATCCTCGTCGAACTCGCCGAGATAATCGGCTGGCTCGTCGGCTTCGGCCGAAACATCGGCAGCGGGCGATGACGCCGTGGACCCGGTCGGCATCGGCGCGGCCTGCGCGGAGGCCATCGCCTCCGCCGGCTCCAGCCGAGCGGCAGGCATTTCGTCCTCGTCATCGGTGGCCGCCATGGCCGAGACATCGGCGACGGTGTCCCGCACCGCGTCCGTCCGGCGCTCGGACGCCGCGGCGAGCGAGGCCGCCTGCAGCCGTGCCGACGACAGCGCCGTCACATCGTCGAAGCTGTCCGCGTCGGTCGCATCCGCCGCATTGCCCAGGCGTCCATCATGGGCCGCGACCGCCTGCCGGACCGCCGTCTCGACCTCGTCCTCGACCATGTCCAGCGACAGGCCCGGGCCGGACGACATCCCGGCGTCGTCCTCTGAATCCTCATCGGCAGCGACCGGCGTCGCAGGCGGCACGATTCCGAGCTTGGGACGGGAGGCCTGGCGCACCGTATCGTTGGCAGGGCGTCCGAGCCCGTCAAATCCGGAGACCTCGTCGCGCTCGGCCTGAACCGGTGCCTGCCTGTCGAGGCGCGGCTCCGTCAGCGCGGGCCTCGCGCCCTGCTGCGCGCGCGTTTCCGGCTCGGCAGCCTGAGGTTCATCGCGCTCGGCCGAGACGGCCGGCTTGGCCGCAGCCCGGCGCGAGGGAGACTTCTCCTCGCCGCTTTCGATGATACGCCGGATCGAGGCCAGGATCTCGTCCATGGACGGTTCCCGTGCCGGTAGAGCATTGCTCATGACGAGCTCCCGCAAAATTGGGCGACAGGCGCAGACCCTATCGCTCGAATCATGCGTGAAGCCTAAGCGCAAAGGGCCTCGACGGGAATCCCGCAAGGCCCTTCAGCGTCGCTATCACCAGCTTCTTGCAGCGTGCTGTTGCCGGCCGGACTCGCTTCGCGGGGTCCGGCTCGCCCGATCGAGGCTCAGCGGCCGTCGGGGGTGCGCAGGCCGAACCACTTGTCCTCGACCGCCTCGTAATGCTCGGTCGGTCGATAGACGCTCGCCACGAGGTTGAGGCGCTCGGCGGACAGGCGGCCGATAGCCGACAGCACGGCATAGCCGGCCACGACCTCGTCGCGGGTCGAACCGGCCAGCAGGATCTGCGCCGAGATCACGTCGGCCTGGGAGTTCAAGACGTCCAGCGTGGTGCGCTGGCCGACATTGCGCTCTTCGATGACGCCGTTGAGGGCGAGCCGCGCCGCGTCGACCTGGGCCCGGTAGCCGGTGATGTTGGCCCGCGCCGCCTGCAACTGCGCCCATGCCGTCGCCACCGCGGCCCGCACCTGGTCGCGGGCGCCATCGACCTCGATACGCCGCTGGCCGAGGACTTCCTTGGCCTGCCGCACGACGGAACTGGCGCGACCGCCCTGGTAGATCGGGATGGTCAGCTGCGCCCCGACCGAGGCGGAGACCTCGTTCTGGGTGTTCACGCGAACGCCGGGCAGGCTCGAGGGGTCGCGCTCGTTGAGGGCGTAGGTGTCGTCGACACGGCCGGTCAGGCTGAGCTCGGGCAGGAAGGCGCCTTCCGCCGACTTTACCTGGAAGGCCGCCGCGTCGACCGCTGCCAGCGTCGCCTGGATCGCCGGATGCTCCGCCTGGGAAATACGGAAGGCCTCGTCGACCGAGCGCGGCAGCACGCCGGACGGCAGCGTGCCGGCAACCAGATTATCGGGCGAATCGCCGATGATGTCGAAATAGGTCGCCTCGCTGGACGCCACCTGCGCCAGCGCGCTGTTCAGAAGCGCCGTTGCGAGCGCCTGCTGCGATTCGGCCTGGGCGACGTCGGTCCGCGTGCCTTCGCCGACTTCGAACCGTGCGCCGGCGGCCCGCACCTGCTCTTCAAGGAAGCCGAGATTTTCGCGGCGCAGCGCGGCGATGCGCCGGTCACGCAGGACATTCATGTAGGCGCTGGCGGCATCGAACAGGACGTTCTGCTCGGTGTTCGACAGATTGCCGCGCGCCGCCCGGATCTGGGCCTGCGCCGCGGCGACGTTGTTCTGGGTCTGGAAGCCGTCGAAGATCGTCTGGTTCAGCTGCACGCCGAAACCGATCGAGTCGGTCCGGTCGCGAATCCGCGGCAGGTCGTCGCCACGGGTCGTGCGGCTGCGGCTGGCATTCGCCGAACCCACGCCGCTGATGAAGGGCCTGAGCGCCGAGCGGGCCTGCGGCACGTTCTCGTCAGTCGCGCGGAGCTGGGCGCGGGCGGCATTGAGATCCTGATTGAACTTGTAGGCCTTTGCGAGCGCCCCGGTCAGCGTTTCCGCCAGCGCCCCACTGGGAGAGGACAACAGCGTGCCCGCGGCCAGAAGCGCGGCAATCACAGTCTTGCCGATCAATGTTCATACTCCACGACGCGGCCCACTTAGGTAACGGTCACCACCCCCGCCCCGACGCCTCCCGGAAACGTCAGACCCGGGAATGCCATTTGAGGTTTGGGGCATACTAATCAGGCGCACGGCCGATCGATCAAGCGACGCGGCCCCCTGCCCGGCATTTGTTTCGCGAATCGGCAAATCTGCAACGATGCTGATCGCTCAGAAGGCGAACTCGGCCTTCCTCTGAAAGCCCGGCAGCGGCCGGATGCTGCAGTTGAATCCGAACCGGCTGCCGACGACACCGTTGTCGTCCTTGAAGTAGAGCTTGGCTTCCGCCGCATTGCCCTGCCCCTCGACGACGACCAGACGGCCACCATCCCGAAGCTGTTCGAGCAGGGTTTCAGGCAGAATGTCGACAGAACCTTGCACGAAAATGACGTCGAACGGCGCTTCCGACGGATAGCCTTCGTTCAGCGGCCCTTCGACGACGGCGCAGGTGACATAGTCGAGCCGGGCGAGGTTCTCGGTCGCCGCTTCCGCCAGCTCCGGATCCTGCTCCAGCGAAACCACCGAGCCGGCCAGATGCGACAGCACCGCCGACGAATAGCCGGTGCCGCAGCCCACATCGAGAACGACGTCGTCGGGACGGATCGCGGCCAGCTGGATCAGCTTGGCGAAGGGGGAGGCTTCCATGATGAAGCGGCCGTTGCCGAGCGGCACGTCCTCGTCGATATAGGCCAGCGGCTTGCGCGCGGCCGGCACGAACTCTTCGCGCGGCACCTCGAGGAAGGCCCGCAGGATCTCGTGGCGGGTCACGTCGGTGGTGCGAATCTGGTTGTCCACCATCCGCGTACGGGCGGCATCAAAGTCCATGGTCGACATTCCGATCTCTCGTCGCCGTTTCGCCTTGTTCTCTGTCGTTTCCTTAGTCGCGCCCTAGAAGCGAGGCAAGGCGAAGATCGCCGCAACGCACCGTTCGGCGTTGCGGCGTGACAGAAAACCGGGGCTGCCGGCGTGCCGGCATGACGATGTTCGCAGATCGGATCGGAGGGGCTTGCGAGAGCCCAATCAAATCAGTAGGTACAGCGCCGGTGAGGCCTCGTGGCGGAGTGGTTACGCAGAGGACTGCAAATCCTTGCACGGGGGTTCGATTCCCTCCGAGGCCTCCAGCTTTTCTCCTACATTGCATTCAAGACAGTTCGACGACCGGCGGCGCGGACGCCTGTCGGCGTATACGGCTTACTGGGCCGGGAAGAAGCGCGGGCCGATCAGGCGATAGCCTTCGGCAGTGCGCTCGACGGGCTCCTGCGGC
Organism: Aurantimonas litoralis; assembly: GCF_026153195.1. Taxonomy (NCBI): domain Bacteria; kingdom Pseudomonadati; phylum Pseudomonadota; class Alphaproteobacteria; order Hyphomicrobiales; family Aurantimonadaceae; genus Aurantimonas; species Aurantimonas litoralis. Next base: position 95,338 of record NZ_JAPFBM010000010.1, read on the forward strand.
GCAATCTTGCGGATGGTTTCCGGCCGCGGCGTCGGGATCGGCACGCCGTTGGACGCGCTCTTGATGCTGCGGCTCTCGCGCGGCTCGACCGACAGCGACGCCATCTCGATCATGCCCTGGGACAGGGAATCGCCGGAGGTCGACTGCGCGATGGCCGGAACCGTGAAGAGCGCTGCTGCCAGGATCGGGGCTGCCGCAAGCTGCTTGAACATTGTATCCGCCTCTCATTCGTTTGTTGGAAAGCGAAAGGGGTCGAAGCGGAATTCGGTTCCAGATGAGCGACTTGGCGCTCAGGCGGCGGTTTGCGATTCGTATACGGCCGCGCGCTTGCGCCGCATCACCTCCGGCAGCGTGTCGATCAGGTGATCCACCAGCAGCCGCACGGCCGGCAGCATGCCGCGGCGCGACGTGAACAGAAGATGCACCATGCTCTCGCCAGCATGGTAGTCCGGCAGCACCCGGACCAGCGCGCCCGAGGCGAGCGCGTCGTAACAGACCGCCTGGGGCAGCATCGCGACGCCCAGCCCTTCGATGGCGGCCTCGCGGGAGACGGCGAAGTCGTTGACCAGCAGCCGCGGTTCGTGGCGGATCCGGACCGGCCGGTCGGCGCCGTCATAGAGCTCCCAGATGCTCTGGTCCTGCGTCTTCTGATGGGCGATCGTCGGCAGGCCGGCCAGATCCTCCGGCCGCGCGATGGCCGGATGCGCCGCCAGGAAGGCCGGGCTCGCCACCAGGACGATGCCGATCGGGCCCAGCTTGCGCGCCACCAGGTCGGAGTTCTCCTCAAAGGCGAGATTGGCGCGGATCACCACGTCGACCCGCTCGGCAATGAGATCGATGGTCTCCAGCGACACCAGCAATTGCAGCCGCACCTTGGGATAGGCCGCGAAGAACGCCGGCAGCACGCCGGCCAGTGCGTGTTCGCCAAAGCCCGGCGGGCAGCCGAGCCGCACAAGCCCGCGCGGCTCGGCCGTCAGGGTCTGCGCCGCCTCCTCGGCCGCCTCGGCTTCGGCGAGCGCCGCACGGCAATGGCCGTAGAACACGTCGCCGACCGCCGTCAGCGACAGCCGGCGGGCCGAGCGCTCCAGAAGCTGGACATCGAGCCGCTGCTCCAGAGCGGCGACGCGGCGGCTCAGCTTCGACTTCGGAATGCCCAGCGCCCGGCCCGCTGCGGCAAAGCCGCCATGGCGTACCACGGCCTCGAAATAGAAGAGGTCATCGAGATTGGGCATGCGTTCCACCAGTAGGACGACGAGTTGCAATTCCGCCATCTACCACCGGGAGCGTTCCAACAATAGGTCTGGTGCATCGCATCATTAGCGGGTTCCGGACACTGCAAAATGCAGTCGGCCGGAGCCCCCAAACCAAGGGACCATTGCCATGAAGACGCTTTCGCTCCTCGCCGCAGGCCTCGCGGCATCCCTCGCCTTCGCCGCTCCGGCCGCGGCCCAGATCGCCTCCACCGGCGATGTCGGCTACGGCCATTTCTACGGCGAGTTCCAGTCCGGCCAGCGCGCCGCGGCTGACCGCAACGATGCGGTTCGCAGCGACGCTCGCCGCGTGACCCGCACCGAACGCCGGGCCGCACCGCAGACCGCCCGTGACGCGGCGCGATTCGCGCCCGCCACCCGCACGACCGTCACGCCGCTGGCCTATCAGCCGGTCGCCAACGGCCTGTAATCGGCACCGGAGCATCCTCCCAGCTCCCGTCGCCCGCAGGGCGCTGCCGGACGTGCGGCAGCGCCCTTTTTTCCGTTGACGATGTTCATGCTTCGTTCCATCTAGCAGGCATGAGCGATACCAGCAGACCACGATCGGGGACCCTCGGCGAAGCCGCACGGCGCGGCATGCTGGTCACCGCCACATGCCGCAAATGCGGCCATGCCGCCTCGTTCCTGGCGGTGGACCTGGCCATGGCCGCCGATCCGGCGGGCCCGCTGGAAAAGCTGGCGTTTCGCTGCCGCGAATGCCGCGAACGCGATTGCGAGGTCGAGGCCAGGGAGCTCGATCGGGACCGCCGTCCGAATATCGTGGTGTGGCGGCCGACGCGGCTGCGCTGACAGGCAGATAGGCCGAGCGCTCAGTTGCGGCGAGTTGCGCGCCAGCGGCCCCAGCGCACCGCCGTGCGGCGGCGCCACCGCCGCACCGGACCGAGATCGACCGACAGCACCAGAAGGCCGAGGGGAATCATCCAGAAGCCGACGATCGGCAGGAAGCCGACGGTGCCGCCCAGGACCAGCGCGGCGCCCGTGGCGATCCGCAGGCCGCGCGAGGCGGGCAGCGGCATGTCGCGCCCCATCACCGCAATACGGTGCGCCTTGCGGACCGACGCTTCGTCGTGGCCGCCGGCATCGGGCGCGTGCTGCTGTTCGTCCATGACCTGCGGCATTCCTTGTGGCCCGTCACCTGCGCTGCGAAATGGGCGCGGCGCCCCGTCCGCACAAGCCTTTGCCGCTCTGTCGGTTTTTCCGCCATGCTGCGATGCGTTTTTTTGCCCGGACGGGTTGGCAAATGCGCAATCGCTTTGCTATAGGCACGCCAACGCGTTGGACGCGTCATTCCCCGATAGCTCAGTTGGTAGAGCGTTCGACTGTTAATCGAATTGTCGCAGGTTCGAGCCCTGCTCGGGGAGCCAGTTTCTAGAAAGCCGTCGGTCTCGCGACCGGCGGCTTTCTTCGTTTCAGTGCCCTGCTTCCCCTCTGCCGGATGGACCAAGCGCTGCCGCGATTCGGCCCGTTTGGTCGCACCGCCCTCGCCGCCCCGCGCTTTCGCGACACATGGTCCCCATACCGGGCCGGCCGGATCACGTCGGGACAAGCGTAGGCAGCATTCATGACGCAGACATCACAGAGCGAACCGATCGTCGTCTGGCTTCGGGACGATCTCAGGCTGGACGACAACCCGGCCCTCGCCGAAGCCGCCGACAGCGGACGTCCGGTCGTGCCGCTGGTGGTTCTCGACGAGGAGAGCGACGGCGTGCGGACCCTCGGCGGGGCGCACAAATGGTGGCTGCATCATTCGCTGGAGCGCTTCGGCAAGGATCTCGCCGACAAGGGCGCGCCGCTGATCCTGCGCCGCGGCAAGGCGCGCGACCATGTCGTCGACATCGTCGAATCGACCGGCGCGACGACGCTTCTGATGAACCGGCGCTACGACCAGGCCTCGCGCGCCGTCGACGACGCCGTCGAGCAGGCGCTGGGCGGCGATGTCGAGGTGCAGCGCTTCACCGCCAACATCCTGCACGACCCCGACAAGGTGCGCACCAAGACCGGCGGCTGGTACAAGGTCTATACGCCGTTCTGGAAGAACCTCGCCGAGCGCGAACCCCGCGATCCGATCGATCCGCCGGACAAGCTCGCAGCGCTCGACGACCAGCCTCGCTCGGACAGGCTGGAGGACTGGGACCTGTTGCCGACGAACCCGGACTGGTCCGGCGGCATCGCCGCGTTCTGGGAGGTCGGCGAAGCCGCCGCGCATGAGCGCTTCGAGGAATTCTGCGACGAATGGCTGGACGATTATCCAAACGGGCGGGACCGTCCGGGGGACGACGCCACATCGCGCATGTCGCCGCATCTGCGCTGGGGCGAGATCTCGCCCTATCGGCTCTGGCACACGGCGGAAGCCTATGCGAACCGGCGCAAGACCATCCCGGGCGACGCGCTGAAAACCTTCAAGAAGGAGCTGGTCTGGCGCGACTTCAATTATCACCTGCTCCACAATTTCGGACCGCTGGCGACGCAGAACTACAATGAGCGTTTCGACGCCTTCCCCTGGCGCAGCGCCGAGACCGAGCTGCGGGCATGGCAGAAGGGCCTCACCGGCTACCCCATCGTCGATGCCGGCATGCGCCAGCTCTGGGAATGCGGCTGGATGCACAACCGCGTGCGGATGATCGTCGGCTCCTTTCTCACCAAGGATCTGCTGATCGACTGGCGCGAGGGCGAGCGCTGGTTCTGGGACACGCTGGTCGATGGCGACATCGCCTCCAACACGGCCCAGTGGCAGTGGATCGGCGGCAGCGGCGCCGACGCCCAGCCCTATTTCCGTGTCTTCAATCCGGTCACCCAGAGCCAGCGCTTCGATGGCGACGGCGACTATATCCGCCGCTTCGTGCCCGAACTCGCCGATCTGCCGGACAAGGCTCTGCATGCGCCTTGGGAGGCCGATGCCGACACCCTGGCCGAGGCCGGGGTGGAACTGGGCAAGACCTATCCGAAGCCGATCGTCGACCACGGAACGGCGCGCAAGCGGGCCCTCGACGCCTATGGGGAAGTGAAGGGCTGAACCGACCGGACGCCGCCGTCGCTGCCGTTACCGATTCGGTCACCACCCGGCGGGTGACCGGGTGATTCCCGGTGCGCCGCGGCAGACAAGTTTCCCGTCACGGCAATCATTGCCTTGCCACCCCCACCCGCCGGTCATAGTTTCGCGGCAGCATTCCGCATCCCGCCAATCAGGTCCCAGATGTCCCGATACAATTCCGTCCTCGACGCCATCGGCAACACGCCGCTCATCCGACTGCACAAGGCATCGGAAGCGACGGGCTGCGAGATCTACGGCAAGGCCGAATTCCTGAACCCCGGCCAGTCGGTCAAGGACCGCGCCGGGCTGTTCATCATCCGCGACGCCGAGGAGAAGGGTCTCCTGGAGCCCGGCGGCATCATCGTCGAAGGCACCGCCGGCAATACCGGCATCGGCCTGTCGCTGGTCGCCGACGCGCTGGGCTATCGCACCGTGATCGTCATCCCCGAGACCCAGAGCGAGGAAAAGAAGGACGCGCTGCGCCTGATGGGCGCCGAACTCATCGAAGTGCCGGCGGTCCCCTACAAGAACCCGAACAATTACGTGAAGGTCTCCGGCCGCCTCGCCGAACAGCTCGCCAGGACCCATCCGCAGGGCGCGATCTGGGCGAACCAGTTCGACAATCTCGCCAATCGCGACGGCCATGTGGTCACCACCGCCGAGGAGATCTGGCACGGCACGGGCGGCGAGATCGACGGCTTCATCTGCGCCGTCGGCACCGGCGGCACCCTGGCCGGCACCGCCATGGGCCTGAAGCGCCGCTCCGGGCAGATCAAGTTCGGCATCGCCGATCCGATGGGCGCCGCGCTCTACAGCTACTACACGACCGGCGAGTTCAAGTCGGAAGGCTCGTCCATCACCGAGGGCATCGGCCAGGGCCGCATCACCGCCAATCTTGAAGGCTTCGAGCCGGACTTCGCTTACCAGATCCCCGATGACGAGGCCCTGCGCATCGTCTTCGACCTGATCACCGAGGAAGGGCTCTGCCTTGGCGGCTCGTCGGGCATCAACATCGCCGGCGCCATCCGCATGGCGAAGGAGATGGGCCCCGGCCACACCATCGTGACCATCCTGTGCGACTACGGCAATCGCTACCAGTCGAAGATGTTCAACCCGGCCTTCCTGCGTGACAAGGGCCTGCCGGTCCCCGAGTGGATCGAGCGCACGCCGCAATTCGACGTGCCCTTCGAGCCGGTGGACTGACCATGTCCGAGGCCGGAACCGAGCGCGTCTACCAGGACGATTCCTATCTATCGACGATGGAAGCCGAACTGCTGCGCGTCGACACCACCGCCGACGGGCGCCCCGGCCTCGTCTTCGCGCGCACCAATTTCTTCGCGGCGGGCGGCGGCCAGCCGGGCGATACCGCTTTCGTCGAAACGGCCGACGGCCGCCAGGTGAAGATCGTCGACACGGTCTACGCCGCCGACAAGTCCACCATCCTGATGCTGGTCGAGGACGCGGCCGCTCTGCCGCAGCCCGGCGAGACCCTGGTGCTGCATGTCGACTGGAAGCGCCGCTACAAGCTGATGCGCATGCACACGGCCTGCCATCTCCTGACGGTCGTCTGTCCGTTCCCCATCACCGGCGCGGCGGTTGGCGAAGACGAGAGCCGCGTCGACTTCGACATTCCCGAAGGCGCGCCGGACAAGGCCGAGGTCACCGCCGGCCTGATGGAACTGGTGGAGGCCAACCATCCGGTCTTCACCCGCTGGATCAGCGATGCCGAACTCGATGCCAATCCGGGCCTGGTGAAGTCGGCCAACGTCAAGCCGCCCCGCGGCACCGGGCGCATCCGCCTGGTCTGCGTCGGCGACGAAGGATCGGTCGACACCCAGCCCTGCGGCGGCACCCATGTCCTGGAAACCGGCGAAGTCGGCGAGATCCACATCGGCAAGATCGAGAAGAAGGGCAAGGTCAACCGGCGCTTCCGCATCCGCTTCGGCCCCCTGCCCGCCTGAAACCCGTAACTGCCCTTGCCGCGACGGGAACGGGTGCGATCTACTGCGCCATCCGTCGGCCGCGGCGCTCCGTGGCACCAGTGCATGATCGAGGCGGCGCATGAGCCAGAACCCCTTCCTGATCTCTCCCGACGAACTCGCCGGCCATCTTGGCAAGCGGGGCCTCTCGGTCGTCGACGCCTCCTGGTATCTGCCGGCGCAGAAGCGTCTGGCCGAACCCGAATTCGAGACCGCCCATATCCCCGGCGCGGTGTTCTTCGATCAGGACGCGATCGTCGATCCGGCCTCGTCGCTGCCGCACACCTTGCCCGCGGCCGCCGATTTCGGTGCCGCCGCCGGCAGGCTCGGCATCCGCGAGACCGACACCATCGTCGTCTATGACGGGATGGGCCTGTTTTCCGCGCCGCGCGTCTGGTGGATGTTCCGGACCTATGGCGCGAAGGACGTGCGCATTCTCGATGGCGGCTTCCCCGCCTGGCAGGCCGGCAATCATCCGGTCGAAACCGGCAAGGTCTCGCCCGAGCCCGCCACCTTCGAAGCCAGCTTCGACGCCGATGCCGTCGCGACTCTCGACGAGATGCGCCGGGTCGTCGACGACGGCGCGCTGCAGGTGGTGGATGCCCGCCCGGCTGACCGCTTTGCCGGCGACGCCGCCGAGCCGCGCCCCGGCGTTCGCGCCGGCCACATGCCCGGCGCCCGCAACCTGCCCTTCCTACAGCTTGCCGAGAACGGCCGGCTGAAATCGCCCGAGGAGCTGCGCGCCGCCTTCGCCGCCGCCGGCGTCGATCCCGATGCTCCGGTAGTGACGAGCTGCGGCTCGGGCGTGACCGCCGCCGTGCTCAACCTGGCGCTGGAAACCCTCGGCAGCCGGCAGCACCGGCTTTATGACGGCTCCTGGACGGAATGGGGCGGCGCGACCGACACACCAATCGTGACCGGACCGTGATCCCCATGCGCCTGTTGACGACCACGGTCACCAGCCTGGAACTCCGTCAGCCGCCCGAGCGGGTGGCCTCTCCGCCGGCTTCGGACACGGCACTGAGCTTTCGCGAAATCCGCGACATCGCGCTCGACGCCTATCGCACGCTCTATCGCAGCGTCGGCGACCCGCATCACTGGACGTCGCGGATCCTGCCGGACGACCGCCTCGACCGGGAAATCCACGACGAAGCGACCCGCATCTTCGTACTCCTGGCCGACGACATCGTCGCCGGCTGGTTCGAACTGGAAATGCGCCGGTCGCTGAAATCGGCCCGCATCGTCCATCTCGGCATCATGCCGGCCTTTCGCGGTCGCGGCCTCGCCGATCATCTGGTGTCCAAGGCGATCGTCACCGGCTTTTCGGAAGGCGCCGAGCGCCTGACCATCGAGACCAACACGCTCGATCATCCAGCCGCCCTGCCGCTGTACCGCAAGCACGGCTTTACGCCCTATGCGACGCGGATGGTCCAGACGCCGGCGATCGAATCGGTCGAGGCGCTGGCAAGGGAGCACCACACGCCCCCGACCAGCATGGTCGCCGGGGACGCGCCGCGATGAGAATCATCGGCACCGCAGACGCGGATCACCTCCTGACCTGGACGGCGGTGACCGAGGCGATCCGCGAGGCGCATCGCCTGCCGCAGGCCGAGATCGGCGACATGCTGCTGTCGCGCGATGGCCGCAGTCTGCTCAATCGCGGCGCCTGGATCGAAGGCTTGGGCATCGCGCTGAAATCGGTGACCGTCTATCCGGACAATCCCCGCCGTGACCCGCCGCTGCCGTCCGTGCAAGGCGGCATGCTGCTGTTCGACGAGGACAGCGGCGCGCCCACGGCGCTCGTCGACGGCATTCTCGTCACCAAATGGAAGACCGCGGGCGATTCCGTCCTCGGCGCAAAGCTGCTGGCCCGCCCCGATTCGCGGCGGCTGCTGATCTGCGGTGCCGGCACGGTCGCCCGCACGCTGATCCCGGCCTATGGCGAGCTCTTTCCCGACCTCGAGCAGATCATCCTGTGGAACCGCAGCACCGACAAGGCCGAGGCGCTTGCGGCGGAATACGCCGATAACGCCATTCCGGTGACGGTCGCGACCGAGCTGGCCGAGGCGGTTGCTGCCGCCGACATCGTCTCCACGGCCACCCTGTCGAAAGAGCCGTTCCTGAAGGGCGAGTGGATGAGCCCCGGCACCCATGTCGATCTGATCGGCGCCTTCCGGCCCGACATGCGCGAGGCCGACGACATGCTGCTCGAGCGCGCCGAGCTCTTCGTTGATTCCCGCCGCACGACCTTCGGCCATATCGGCGAGATCCAGATCCCGCTCGACGCCGGCACCATCGCGGCCGACGACGTTCTGGGCGACCTGCATGATCTGTGCGCCGGAACCGCCGGCCGGTCCTCGCCCGACGCCATCACCGCCTACAAGAATGGCGGCGGTGCCCATCTCGACCTGATGGTCGGCGCGCTGATCCGGCGACTGGTCGAAGCCGGCGACAGCCGCGGCTGAACGCCGGCACGGGGGCGACGATCCCTGCGGTTTCGCGCCGGCATCAGACGCGATAGACGAAGCCACGCCTGCCACCCGCCGAACGGACGCTGCCCTTGCTCTGGAAAACGCTTATCGCTCTCGTTGTCGTACTGCTGCTGGCCGGTGCAGCCGTCTGGCTGTTCGGACCGCGCGAACCGGTGGAAACGACGATCCGCTTCGATCCCACCGCCATCGGCGCCGATGCCGACGCCTATCTGGCGCGCACCGAGGCGGACATTCCCAATCTGCGCCCGAACGCGCAGAAGGAGATCGTCTGGGCCTATCCGGCCTCGCGCGCCCGCACCCCGATCTCGATCGTCTATGTGCACGGCTTCTCCGCCGCCAAGGGCGAGACCCGGCCTCTGGCCGACACGGTCGCGGCATCCTTGGGCGCGAACCTCTTCTACACCCGCCTCACCGGCCATGGCCGCGACGGCGCCGCGATGGAACAGGCCGACGTCAACGCCTGGCTCAACGATCTGGCCGAAGCGGTCGCCATCGGCCGCGAGATCGGCAACCGGGTGATCGTCATCGGCACCTCGACCGGCGGCACGCTGGCGACCTTCGGGGCGACGCAGCCGGGCCTGATGGAGGATGTGGCGGGACTGGTGCTGATCTCGCCGAATTTCGGCCTGCTCGACCGCTGGGCCTTTGCGCTGGACCTGCCCTGGGCGCGCGATCTCCTGCCCCTGGTCGGCGGCGAGACCCGCGGCTTCGATCCGCTGAACGACCCGCAGGCGGAGAACTGGACGACGCGCTATCCGATCGGCGCGCTGGTCCCGATGGCGGCCCTGGTGCGCGAAACCCTGCGGGCCGACATCTCCGGCATCGCGCTTCCGGTCCTCACGCTGTTTTCGCCGAACGACCGGATCGTCGATCCCGCCGCGACGGAAGCGGTCATGGAACGCTGGCAGGGTCCGCGCGAAGTGGTGGAGGTGCCGGAGAGCGGCGATCCGGCGAGCCACGTCCTGGCGGGTGATATCGTCTCGCCGCAGACGACGGACGAACTCGGGACGCGGATCGTCTCCTGGATCGAGGCCCTGCCTCCGACCGACTGATCTCGGACTGCTGCCGGGCGGGCGTTGGCGCGGACGCGGCATTACCGGTCGTTACTGCCAGCAGACTGCCCGAAATGAAAAATGGCGGATGGCTGCGCGCCACCCGCCATCGATAGATCCTGCCTCAGGCGGCGTCGCCGTTCGGTGCGCCGTCTTCGGGATGCACCGAAGCCAGAAGCTTCGCCGCGTCCTGTGCGTCCTGGGGCGTGAAGACGAGGCCAATGGGCGCGTCGCCATTGCGGATGATCAGGGCGACATTGCCGTCGGGGAGCTGCGAAACGCCCTCCAGCTTCTCCACCATGACACCCTGGATGCCGTTCTCGTTGTCGTTCTGATCGGACATGCCGTCTCCTGGTGTTCGGGGTAAGCTCTCCAACCTAATCAGTCGGCCCCAGAGTTAAACCACCACACCCGGATTTCCCGGCATATCCATGGCCCGCCGCTGTCAGGCAGGCGCCGACTGCGAGCGCAGGAAGCCATCGACGCGCTCGAGGGCCCGCACGATGTTCTCCTCCGAATTGGCGTAGGACAGCCGCACATAGCCCTCGCCGAGAATGCCGAAATCCGGCCCGCCGATCAGCGCGACGCCGGCTTCCTCCAGAAGGGCCGAGGCCAGCTTCTTGGCCTTCCAGCCGGTCTGCGAGATGTTCGGGAAGGCGTAGAACGCGCCCTTGGGCGTCGCGCAGGATACGCCCGGCAGCGCGTTCAGCCCCTCGACCACCACCTTGCGGCGGCGATCGAAGGCCCGCATCATCGTCTCGACGTCGTCCTGCGGCCCGTCGATCGCGGCGATGCCCGCGAACTGGCTCGGAGCGTTGACGCAGGACCAGCAATTGACCGCCAGCTTGCGGATCTTGTCCATCAGCACCTCGGGCCAGATCGACCAGCCCATGCGCCAGCCGGTCATCGCCCAAGTCTTCGACCAGCCGTTCAGGACGATCAGCCGGTCGCGGATTTCCGGAAAGGTCAGGAGCGAGCAATGCGCCTCGCCGTCATAGGTCATCACGTCGTAGATCTCGTCCGACATGATCGCCACGTCCGGATGGTCGGCGAGGCCCTTCACCAGCTTCTCGATTTCGGCGCGCGGGGTCACGCCGCCGGTCGGGTTGGCCGGCGAGTTGAGGATCAGGAGCCGCGTCTTCGGGGTAATCAGCGACAGTGTCTCCTCGGCCGAGAAGGCGAAGCCGTTCTCCTCGCGCACCGGCACCGGCACCGGCGTCGCGCCGGTGAACTCGATCATCGAGCGATAGATCGGAAAGCCCGGATCGGGATAGAGGATCTCGGCGCCCGGCTCGCCGAACATCAGGATCGCCGCATACATGGTCGGCTTGCCGCCCGGCAGGATCATCACCGATTCCGGCGAGACCTCGATGCCGGTGGTCGCCAGCGTCCGCCGCACCACGGCCTCGCGGGTGGCGATCAGGCCATTGGCCGGCGTGTAGCCGTGATGGCCGTCGCGCAGCGCCTTGATGGCCGCCTCGACGATATGCTCCGGCGTGCGGAAATCCGGCTGGCCGATGCCCAGATTGATGATGTCGCGGCCCGAATTGGCAAGGGCGGTGGCACGTGCGAGCACCGCGAAGGCGTTCTCCTCGCCGATGCGGTCGAAGGCGGAAACCGTATGCAGCATGTTCGTCTCTCGAAAGGCCCGGGCATCTGAAGGGACGCACGCGGATCCGTGGCTCGTCGGGGTTTTGCGGCGCAAAGCCGATGCGCGATCCGTATGGCATCCCCCGTCCGCTGTCGAGTTCGGCCGCCCCCCGCCGTCCCGCCGCCGGCCGCGCTCGGCGCCCGGTTGAGGCCGGTAGGGAGCCGACGCGAAACCCGCCCCACATTCCCGCATGCGTGCTAGGCTCGACGTCGCCAGGGCCCGGCAGGTGGAGTCCGGGAACCGGCCGGCTTGCCGGAGCAGGTGCTGCGGCAGCCTCTTGAGGAGGATCCCCGACGCATGAAACTTGCAACCATCAAGGATGGCAGCCGCGACGGCCGCCTCGTCGTCGTCTCGCGCGATCTCACGCAGATGACCGACGCCGCGTTCCTCGCCCGGACCCTGCAGGCGGCGCTCGACGACTGGGCGCGCGTCGCGCCGCATCTGGCAACGCTGGCCCAGAGCCTCGAAACCGGGGCGGTGCCGGCCGAGCGTTTCCACGAGCACGATGCGGCCAGCCCCCTGCCCCGCGCCTATCAATGGGTCGAGGCCGCGACGGACGCTGCCGGGCCCGACGACGGGCCGGAGCTTCGCCAGGGCGCGTCGGATGCGATCCTCGGCCCGCGCGAGCCGATCCTCGCCGCCGACGAGGCATGGGGCATCGATCTGGGCGGTGGCATCGCGGTGATCACTGGTGACGTGCCGATGGGCGCGGGGCCCGCAGAAGCCCGCGAGGCGATCCGTCTGGTCATGCTGGTCAATGCCGTCGCGCTACGCGGCTCCACCGATTCACCTGCGGGCACCGATGGCCGTCCTGGCGCGGCAAGCCCGGCCTTCTCCCCCGTCGCCGTGACGCCGGACGAACTCGGCGACGCATGGGACGGCGGCCGGCTCAGCGGCACGCTCTGCGTCGATCTGAACGGCAAGCCGCTGGGCCGGGTCGATGCGGGCATCGGCACGCGCTTCGATTTCCCGGCGCTGGTCGCGCGGGCAGCGCGGACGCACCGCCTGGCCGCCGGCACGATCGTTGGCTCGGGCGCGATCGCCGACCAGCCGGAAGGCGGCCAGGGCGCCTCGATCGAGGCGGGCGGCTCCGGCCATTCCAGCCTCGCCGGCCTTCGCCGCGCCGAAGCAGCCGGCGGTGGCGATCCGGACACGCCGTTTCTCGGCTTCGGCGACACCGTCCGCATCGAGATGCTGGACGAGCGCCGGCATTCGATCTTCGGCGCCATCGAGCAAAGCGTCGAAAGCGCCTGACCAACTGACGGCACGCGTTCCCGGCTTTGTCGGGAACGCGACTGCGCGGCCGTCAGCTCTGCCTATTGCAGCAGGCGCGGCAGCAGCAGCGAGATCGCCGGGAAGGCGATCAGCAGCAGCACCCGCACGATCTCCGATCCGAAGAACGGCATCACGCCCTTGAAGGTCTCGCGCATCGGCACGTCCGGGGCGAGCGAGTTGATGATGAAGACGTTCAGCCCCACCGGTGGCGTGATCAATCCGAGTTCCACCACCACCAGGATGATGATGCCGAACCAGATCTTGGTCTCCTCGGGGCCGAGCCCGAAATCGAGCCCGGCGACGACGGGCCAGAAGAACGGGATCGCCAGGATCACCATGGAGAGGCTGTCCATCAGGCAGCCGAAGATCAGGAACGCCACGATGATCAGGGCAAGGATCTGGAACGGCGCAAGGCCGCTCTCCTGCAGGAAGCCGGCGGCGGCCTGCGGCACGCCGGCCCGGGCCATGAAGATCTTCAGAAGTTCGGCGCCGAGCAGGATCAGGAAGATCATGCCGCTGGTGCGGGCCGTCTCCAGCAGCGCCTCGACGAAGCTGCCCCAGTTCAGCCGTCCGAGCCCGAAGCCGTAGATGCCGACGAGGAAGACGCCGATCGCGGCCGCCGCCGTCGGGCTGTAGATGCCCGCATAGATGCCGCCGATGACGACGCCGAAGATGATGGCGACCGGGATCACCGCGATGCTCGCCGCCACCAGTTCCTGGCGCGGCACCGCCTCGCCCACCGGGCCGGAGCCCGGGACGAAGCGGACATAGATGGCGATCGTCGCCATGAACATCAGCATCGCCAGGATGCCCGGGATCAGCGCGGCGGCGAACATCGTGACGATGTTGGTCTCCACGATGATGGCGTAGACGATGAGCACGACGGAGGGCGGGATCAGGATGCCCAGCGTGCCGCCGGCGGCGATCGTGCCGGTGGCGAGCGACGGCGAGAACTTGTAGCGGCGCAGTTCCGGCAGTGCGACCTGCCCCATGGTCGAGGCCGTCGCCGTGGACGAGCCGGACAGCGCGCCGAAGCCGGCGCAGGCCGCGACCGCCGCCATGGCGACGCCGCCATGGAAGCGTCCGAGCCAGGCATTGGCGGCGCGGAAGAGATCGCGCGAAAGGCCGCAGCGCGACGCCAGCCCACCCATCAGGATGAACATCGGCAGCACCGACAGATCGTAGTTCGAGAACTGCGCGTAGGCGAGGTCCTTGAGCTGGTACAGGAGCACCGTCGAGCCCGACTGGATCGCCGTGCCGGCCATGCCCACCAGGATCATCGTGTAGGCGATGGGCACCCGCACGGCGATCAGGAACAACAGCAGCAGAAGCCCGAGAATGCCGAGCAGGAACGGGTCGATCATCGTGGTCTACTCGCTCGCTGTCGCAGGAGTGTCCTCGGTCCATTTCGGCTGGCCGCGCATGCCGGCGACCCCGTCGAGGATCGTCACCACGGCCGCGAGGAACAGCAGCGCGAGCGACAGGAGGATGGGCGGAAAGGCGGTCCACAGCGGCAGCTTCAGCACCGGCGTGACCTCCGGATACTGGATGTAGCTGCCGAAGCCGTAGGACATCTGGCGCAACAGCAGCAGCGCGAAGGCCGCCGCGAAGATCGCCGAGAACAGCGCCATCGCGGCCTTGGCCCCCTCGCTCATGCCTTCGGTGAAGATATCCACCGTCACGTTGGCGCCGGCCAGCTGGCAGTACGGCAGGAACATGAAGATGCCGATGGCGACGAAATGCTTGACCAGTTCATGGTCGGCCGGGAACGGCGCCGAGAAGGCGATGTTCGAGCCGGCGCTCAGCGCCGTCATCACGGCCAGCCCGGTCAGAAGGATGCCGCCGGCCAGCGCCCAGTAGCGCACGAGACGTGCGACCAGCCGGACGCCGGCGGCCAGCCGGCCTGTGCGGCGGGGCGTGTCCGCCCCGCCGCCATTTGTGTCGTCGCGGACCATCAGGACTTGTGCTTGTCCATGGCCGCCCGCGCCGCCGCCACGAGGGCCGCGGAATCGAAGTCGGTGTGGTCGGCCTGCCATTTGTCGACGACCGGTCCGAGCGCGTCGTTGAAGGTCTGCATCTCCTCGGCGGTGAGCTGGATGTGCTCGTTGCCGGCGTCGACCGCGACCTGGATGCCGTGATCGTCGGCGCCGCGCCAGATCTCGGCGACCTTGCGCAGGAACGCCTCGTCGGAGTTCTTGTCGAACACCGCCTTCAGGTCGTCCGGCAGCGCTTCCCAGCGACCCTTGTTCATCGAGACCTGGAAGGTGGTCGTACCGAACCGGTTCTTGTCCGGTCCCTCGATCTGGTACTGGGTCACCTCCTGCAGCTTCAGCGGCGGGATGATCTCCCAGGGGATCAGTGCCCCGTCGACGGCGTTGGTGGACAGCGCCTGCGGCAGGTCCGGCACCGGCATGGTGACCGGGGTCGCGCCCATCGCGGTGACGACGTCGTTGCCGGTCGGCCCCGGCACGCGCAGCTTCTTGCCCTGGGTATCGGCGACCGTGCGGACCGGGCTGTTGGCCATCTGGATCGCCTGTCCGGCATGGACGTGGTTGAACAGCAGATGCACCGGCTCGTATTCCGGCGCCAGATATTCGTCATACATCTCACGCATCGCCAGATTGGCAGCCGCGATGTCGTTGGTGAAGATGGTCGGCAGTTCGAACACTTCCGAGCGCGGGAAGAGGCCGGGCGTATAGCCGTTCACCGTCCACACGATGTCGACGACGCCGTCTGCGACCTGCCGGAACAGCTGCGGCGGCGCGCCGCCGAGGGTCATCGACGGGTAGATCTCGATCTTCACCCGGCCACCGGAATCGGCCTCGATCGACTGGGCCCAGGGCTCCAGCATCTGGCTGTGCGCCGGCGCCTTGGGGCCGAGGAAGTGATGCAGCTTCAGCGTCACCTCGGGCTCGGCCGCCCAGCTCTTGCGCATCAGCGCGGGGGCGGCGAGCACGCCCGCCGTCGCCGCCAGGAACTGCCGTCTCTTCATCCTCAACATCGCGTCCTCCTCTTCGCTTGTTCCGGACGACACCGTCGGGTGCTCCGGTACCGGGTGCGGATCGTCTCCCGCCGCATCCCGCTTACCTCGTTCGACCTCCGGCAGCGCCGGCAAACTCGTTTTGCTTCCAACTAGATTGTCACGCCGCGAGGGGCTTAGCCATCCCTACCCCATCGCCATGCGACCATTGTTGGAGAACCTCTGGACGGCGAGCGGTTCCCGATATCCCGGGCGGCATGTGCCCCGCTGATCGAGCCCTCGGCGTTGCTCATGCGGATGCCAGCCAGACGTCGAGAACCGCCGAGCGGCCCTGGTTGCGCACCATGTCGAACGCCTCGGCCACCGCCGCCTCCATTTCGTCGGGCCGCTCGACCCGGCGCGCATGGGCGCCGCCGGCCGCCGCGGCGATGTCGGCATAGCGCGGCGGCGGGTCGAAGCCGATGTCGAGATCGTCGGCCCGGCTCGCATAGCCGTCGGGATGAACGCCCATCGCCGAGAAGCGCGGCGCCTTCCAGCCCCGGTTGTTGTAAACGATCTGCACGAACGGCGTGCCGTATTTCGCGGCCATCCAGTGCACGCTGGACGGCACCGAGAACATGTAGGAGCCGTCCCCGGTCATCGCGACGATGGTCTTGTCCGGCGCGGCGAGCTTGGCGCCGATGGCCGCCCCGCCGTTCCAACCAAGCGACCCGCCGCCGGAGGTGAAGATCGAGCCCGGCGCGGTCATCCGCATGTGGTTGAAGATCACCGGGTAATTGGTGATGCCTTCATTGAGGACGATGGTGTCGGCGTCGATGTGCCGGCGCACGCAGGCCGTCGCGAATTCCGGCGTGATCGCGTCCGGCGCGCCGGCTTCGAGCGCGACAAGGCCCTCGCGCCGGGCCGCGCTTGCGGCCGCATGATGGCGGCTGCGTCGCTCGACGATCTCCGCCGCCGGCTGCCGTGCGTCGAGCCTGGCATTGAGCTGTGCGAGGGCCGTCGCGGCATCGGTGCGGAAGGCGTGGCGCGCACCGATATACCAGAGCGGCATCGCCTCCTTCAGCGGATCCACATCCAGATGGATGATCGTCGCATCCGCCGCCGGCTTGCTGATGGTCGGGATCCACGGCACGTCGCTGTCGATGACGATGACGCAGTCGGCTTCGGCCAGCGCCGCGTTCTGGCGCGGCTCGTTCCACTGATTGCCGCGATAGAGCGGATGGTCGTGCGGAAAGTTCATGGCGTTCGGCACCGATTCCAGCACGCCGATGCCGAGGCGTTCGCAGAAGCGGACGAGCTCGGGCACCGCCTCGGGATTGCGCCCGACATAGGAGGTCACCACCAGCGGTCGCTCCGCCTTCGCGACCGCGTCGAGGATGGTGCCGACCGCCGCCTCGGGCAGTGCGGCGGGGGCGAGCACGCCCCATTGGCCGGGATCGATCGTCACCGGCTCGGCGAGTTCCTCCTCCATCACCTCGCGCGCGCCCATCAGATAGACCGGGCCGCGGGGTTCGGAGCCGGCGAACTGCATCGCCCGGTGGACGAGCTGCTTGACGTTGCGCCCGGTGCGGACCTCGTTGTCGTATTTCATGTAGCCGCGCACGATACCGCGCTGGTCGTGGACGTCCTGGATCCACTGGATGAACTCGTTGCGGCTGCCGCGCATCTCGCCTTCCTGGGTGAAGGGCGAGGCGCCCGCGAAGATCAGCATGGGCACGCGGCCCCTGGCGGCGTTGTGCACCGCGCCGGCCAGCGCCTGGGTGCCGCATTCCACATGCACGATGACCGCCTGCGCCTGTCTGGAGACCTGCGCGAATCCCTGCGCCGCGCTCATCCCGGCCATCTCGTTCGGACAAGTGATGACGCGGGGCACCGGGCGCCCCTTGGCGCGGGCCTCGGCGATCGCCTCGATCAGGCCGGGATGGTCACTGCCGAAATTGACGAAGAGATGGGTGACCCCCGCTTCCATCAGGGCTTCGAGAAAGGCGGTGCTGGCGGTGTACATCGGCGACGTCCCTCTCAATCCAGCGCAGCGATCAGGCGGCGCAGCATGTCGAGAAGCGCGGGCTTGCCCGCCCCGACGATGGCGTCCAGCTCCCGGTCGTGACGGGCGGCGCATTCGGCCAGATGCGCCAGCTTCTCGCGGCCCCTGTCGGTCAGGTGCAGACCGTGGCTGCGGCGGTCGGCGGTGCTCGGACAGCGCCTGATCAGCATCGCCCGGTCGAGGTCGCGCAGCACCGGCGTCAGGGTGGACTTGTCGCGGCCGGCCGCGCGGCTCAGCGCCAGCGGCGTGACACCCGGATTGTCGTTGATCAGCGACAGCACGGCGAAATGGCCGGGCCGCAGATCGGCTTGCGCCGCATGGCGCTTGAAGGATTTGAAGGAGGCGTTCTGGGCAAGCTGAAGATGGAAGGCGATGTAATTGTCCAGCGCACCGCGGCGGACCGGATCGTCACCGCGCAAAGGACTGTCCGGCTCCGCGGCCTGCCGTGTCGCTGACATGCTTCCCCTCCCAAGGCCGCCGGGCGAAACCGCCCGGGTCGCCGCAAGGACGACCATGCCCGGAGGCTAGGCGAGAGAATGACCCGCCGCAACTAGTTTTATCACAAACCAGTTTCGGCTGGCGGCAAGCAGGGGTTGCCGGCACGCAGGCCGATTTCCCGTACCAGAATGACGAACGGCCCGGGCGCTGGAGAGCACCCGGGCCGTCGGTCGTGTCGTCGATGAGCGGGTGAGCGCCCTCCCCGTCGCGCGGGTCAGGCGTCAGCCGACGCCGGGGCTTACCCGCCTAGCGGCCCCAGCGCAGGACCAGCGGGTCGAGCGTGCGGGCAAGCTCGAGGAGACCGGCGCGCGTGTCCGGATGCGCCGGGGCGATCGGCTTGCGCACCGCGTCGGAGGCGATGATGCCGCCTTCCTTCATCAGGATCTTCGCCGTGGCGAAGCTGGTCTGGCGGTTCTCGTAATTGATCAGCGGCAGCCAGCGGGCATAGGCCGCCACGGCCGCCTCGCGGTCGCCGGCGAAATAGGGATCGATGATCTGGCGGATGCCGTCGGGAAAGCCGCCGCCGGTCATGGCGCCGGTGGCCCCGGCGTCGAGATCGGCCATCAGCGTGATCGCCTCCTCGCCGTCCCACGGACCCTCGATCGCGTCACCGCCGAGCGCGATCAGTTCGCGCAGCTTGGAGGCGGCACCGGCCGTCTCGATCTTGAAATAGGAGACGTTCTCGATCTCGGCGGCCATGCGGGCGAGCAGTGCCGGCGGCAGCGGCGTGCCGGCGACCGGCGCGTCCTGGATCATGATCGGGATGGAGATCGCGTCGGACAGGGCCTGGAAGAATTCGAAGACCTGCTTCTCGCCGACCCGGAAGGTCGCGCCGTGATAGGGCGGCATCACCATGACCATGGCCGCGCCGGCGGCTTCCGCCGCCTTGCAGCGGGCGACGCACACATCGGTGGAGAAATGGCTGGTGGTCACGATCACCGGCACCCGGCCCGCGACATGCTCCAGCGCCAGATGCATCTGCTCATCGCGCTCGGCATCGGACAGGACGAACTGCTCGGAGAAGTTCGCCAGGATGCAGATGCCGGTCGATCCGGCGTCGACCATGAAGTCGAGCGCCCGGCGCTGGCCGTCGAGATCGGGCGCACCGTCCTCGGTGAAAATGGTCGGCGCGACGGGATAGACCCCGCGATAGGGCCGGACGGCGGAACATGCGGTCATCGTGTTTCCTGCTCTGCTGGTCAGTCTCGAAGGCGTCCGGGCCGGTCTGGCCCGGACGATGCGTGGCAGCGTCAGCCGCGACCGACGAAGGGCATCTGTGTCGCCATGACGGTCATCGTCAGGACGTTGGCCTCCAGCGGCAGGCTCGCCATGTGCGCCACGGCGCGGCCGATATGGCCGGCGTCGATGGTCGGCTCGACCGCCGTGGTGCCGTCCGCCTGCAGCACGCCCTTCGACATGCGCGCAGTCATCTCGGTGGTGGCGTTGCCGATGTCGATCTGGCCGCAGGCGATGTCGAACGGCCGGCCGTCCAGCGCGGTCGCCTTGGTCAGGCCGGTGATGGCGTGCTTGGTCGCCGTGTAGGGCGAGGAATTCGGCCGCGGCGTCGTCGCGGACACCGAACCGTTGTTGATGATGCGGCCGCCATGCGGCGTCTGGGCCTTCATCATGCGGAAGGCTTCCTGCGTGCAGAAGAACGCGCCGGTGAGATTCGCACCGACCACCGTGTTCCACTGCTCGGCGGTGAGCTCTTCCATCGGGATGGCCGGCGAGCCGGCGCCGGCATTGTTGACCAGCAGGTCGAGGCGGCCGAAGCGCTTCTCGACCTCGGCGAAGAGCGCCGTGACGGAGGCCTTGTCGGAAATGTCGGCCGGCACGACGACGGTCTGCGCCTCGCCAATGGCCTTGGACGCCTCATCCAGCACTTCGCGGCGGCGACCGGTCATCACGACCGTGAACCCGTCGGCGACCAGCGCCGTGGTGATGGCCTTGCCAACGCCGGTTCCTGCGCCGGTTACCACGGCAATCTTGTTCTGCGACGTCATCGCGTCGACCTCCCCTGATTCATCATACGACCTGGTCGCGTTTCGCCCCCGCGAAACGCCATTGCAGCATGGCGACGTGTGGTCGTTCGTCGGTGCCACCGCTCCCATACGCTGCTGCGATGCCGCTTGACAACGTCGGCAGCGGATGATGGCGTCCATCCCAAGCGATCGCCCTGTCATAAGATCGCAGCAAGAACCGGCCGGAGGAAACGGCATGCAGTCCGAGACAGCCGAAAGGGTCGCCAGCGCGACCTGGCGGCGACAGGCCCTGGCGATTCTGTCCGCATGGGGCATGAGCGATGCGCATGCGGCGGTCACCGCCGACGTGCTGGTCGCGGCCGACCTCATGGGCATCGATTCCCATGGCCTGACCCTGTTGCCGCTCTACGACCAGCAGCTCCGCAATGGCGGCGCCACCGCGACGCCGAACATCGAGGTCGTGCACGACATGGGCGCCGTGGCGCTGATCGACGGCGATGCCGGCTTCGGCCAGGTGCCCGGCATGATGGCCGTCGACATGGCCGCCGAGCGAGCCGGACGTTTCGGCATCTCCGCCATCTCGATCCGCAATTCCAACCATTACGGCGCCGCCGGCGTCTATGTGCGGCGGCTTGCCGAACAGGGGCTCGTCGGCATCTCGACCTCCTCGGTCTGGCGGGCCGGCATCGTGCCGACCGGCGGGTTGGCGCCCAAGCTCGGCACCAATCCCATCGCCTTCGCCGCCCCGTCGGCACGCGGCCAGCCCTTCCTTCTCGACATGGCGACCTCCACCGCCGCGATCGGCAAGCTCAAGCTGGCGCAGCGGGCCGAGACGGAACTGCCGGAAGGCTGGGCCCTGACGCGGGAGGGCACGCCCCAGCGCGATCCCAATCTCGCCCTGCTCGATCCGTTGCTCGCACCGCTGGGCGGCCATAAGGGCTATGGGCTCGCGACCATGGTCGAGGTGCTGTCCAGCGTCCTGTCCGGTGCCGCGCTGACACCGCTGCGCGGGGCGCCCGGCCAGAAGCACGATGTCGGCCATTTCATCCTGGCCCTCGATCCCGCGATGATCCGCGGCTCGCGCGCCGCCTTCGAGGCCGACCTCGACCGCATGGTCGATGGCCTGCGTGCGACCGACCCGATCGATCCGGCCCATCCGGTGATGGTGGCCGGCGACCCCGAATATGCCCGCGAGGCCGACAGGCTGGCGCACGGCATCCCCTTGTCTGCGAAGCTCGCCGCGCAATTGCGCGAGATTGCCGAACGGGCGGGCGCCGCCTTCCTGTTCGAGCGGGAGAGTGCGCCGACGTGACCGACCGTCCCTCGGGGCGGAGATAAACTGGGAGGAGAAAGACATGAAGAAGACCCTACTGACGCTCGCGCTCACGGCGGCGGGTATCGCCATGACCATGCCGGCACAGGCACAGCAGCTGCGGTTCATGACCGGCCCGCAGGGCGGTTCGTGGTATCCGCTGGGCGGTGCCATCCAGGGCATGGCGCCCGACGGCGTGGCGATCCAGGTCCTGCCGGGCGGCGGCGTCGCCAACGTCCAGGGCGTCCAGAACGGGGCCGCCGATCTCGGCTTCGCCAATTCCATCTCGACGGTCGACGCCATCAAGGGGCGCGAGCCGTTCGAAGGCGAAGCCGACAATGTCTGCAATCTCGCAACGCTCTATCCGCAGTATTTCCAGATCGTCACGACCGCCAGCACCGGCATCGAGAAGGTCGAGGATTTCGCCGGCAAGCGTCTGGCCACCCAGCCGGTCGGCAACACCGCCGAGCAGGTGACCCGCGCCGTGATGCAGGCCGCCGGCATGACCTATGACGACCTGTCGACCGTCGACTACGTGTCCTATTCGGACGGCGTGTCGCTGATGCAGGACAACAATTCCGACATCTTCACGCTCGGCACCACCGTGCCGGCCTCGGCGATCATGGATCTCGCCAATTCGTCCGAGATCAAGCTGGTGCCGCTGGACGCCGACTTCATCGCCAAGATGAAGGCCGAGATCAATCCGGGCTACACCGGCGTGACCATCCCGGCCGGCTCCTATCCCGGGCAGGACGAGGACGTCAGCGCGGTCGGCTACGCCACCCACGTGATCGCGCGCTGCGATCTCGATGCCGGCGTCGTCGAGGGCATTCTCGGCCAGATGTGGGAGAACCGTCAGGATCTCGCCGCCATCGCCGCCGCGATGAAGGACATCACCGTCGAGGAGATGGCCCAGGACGTCGGCGTGCCGATGCACGAGGGTGCCAAGGCCTTCTACAAGGCCAACGGCGTCGAGATGTAAGCAGAATGGCGGGCGTGCGGCTTCGGGAGGGGCCGCACGCCTTTTTGTGACCGGCGGGCGCTTGAGCCGGCCGGACGACGGGTCGGCAATCCGGCCTGTCCACGGGGGGTGACATGGAACGACACGAAGTCTGGCTGAAGCGAACGATCACCGTCGTCGCGGTGACGATGAGCCTGTTCCACCTCTATGTCGCCTATTTCGGGCCGCCCAACGCCTTCACCCTGCGGGCCACCCATTTCGGCTTCGCGCTGGTGCTGGCCTATCTGTCCCTGCCGATGTTCGCCTCGCGCCAGGGCAAGGCCCCCAGGCCGCTCGACTGGCTGTTCCTGGTCGGCTCGCTCGCGGCCTCGGCCTACCCCATTGTCGAGCAGCAATATTTCAACACCCGCATGGCCTATGTCGGCCCGGTCTCGGCCACCGACATCAGCTTCGCCATCCTGATGATCGTCGTCGTCCTGGAAGGCACGCGCCGCGCCATCGGGCCGATCCTGCCGATCACCGCGCTGATCTTCCTCGGCTATCAGGTGTTCTTCACCAACACCCATCTGATCCGATTGCTCGAATACCAGTACATGACGACCGACGCCCTGTTCGGCATCCCGGCGCAGGTCTCGGCCACCTATGTTGTCCTGTTCGTCATCTTCGGCGCCCTCGCCGAACGGCTGGGCATCGGCAAGCTGTTCATGGATTTCGCCCTGGCGCTGACCGGCAGCCAGGCCGGCGGCCCGGCCAAGGTCGCCGTCGTCACCTCGGGCCTGTTCGGCTCGGTGTCGGGCTCGGCCGTCGCCAACGTGATGACCACCGGTACCTTCACGATCCCGCTGATGAAGCGCATCGGCTATCCGCCGCACTTCGCCGGCGCGGTCGAGGCGGTCGCCTCCACCGGCGGCCAGATCATGCCGCCGATCATGGGCGCCGCGGCCTTCGTCATGGCCGAGTTTCTCGGCGTCAGCTATCTGAAGGTCGCGGCCTTCGCACTGCTGCCCGCCCTGCTCTACTATCTCGCGGTCTTCCTCGCGGTGCATTTCGAGGCCAAGAAGCAGGGCCTGAAGGGTCTGCCCAAGGCCGACCTGCCTCGCGTCGGCGAGGTGCTGCGCGAGCGCGGCCATCTGTTCCTGCCACTGTTCATCATCATCGGCACGCTGATGTCCGGCTTCTCGGCGCCCTTCTCGGCGCTGATGGGCATCCTCTCCGTGGTGCCGGTCGTCCTGATGCGCAGCACGACACGCAGCGAATTCACCATGGCCAAGCTGATCGACGGCCTGGAGGCGGGTGCCATCAACTCGGTGATCGTCGCCATGGCCTGCGCCACCGCCGGCATCGTCATCGGCGTCATCGCCCAGACCGGGCTCGGCCTGACCTTCACCAGCATCGTGCGCGCCGCAGCGCAGGACATGCTGCTGCCGGCCCTGCTGCTGACCATGGTCGCCGGCATCGTCCTGGGCATGGGCATGCCGACGACGCCGGCCTACATCGTCCAGGTGGCGCTCCTCGTGCCGGCCCTCGTCCGGCTCGGCGTGGCGGTCGAGGCGGCGCACATGTTCGTGCTCTACTTCGCCATCCTGTCGGCGATCACCCCGCCGGTCGCGATCGCCGTCTATGCGGCCTGCGGCATCAGTCGCTCGGCGGTCTGGGACACCAGCATCGCGGCGGTGAAACTGGCGCTGACGGGCTACATCATCCCGTTCATGTTCGTCTTCGGCCCGTCGCTGCTCCTGATCGGCGACTGGGACAAGGTGGCCGTGTCCGTCGTGACCTCGATCACCGGCGTCACGCTGCTCACCGGCGGCCTCTCCGGCTATCTGCTGAAGCCGGCCAACTGGCCGACGCGGCTGCTCTACATCGCCGCCGCCTTCACGCTGATCAAGCCGGGCCTGACGACCGACATGATCGGTGCCAGTCTCGGCGCGCTCGGCCTGTTCCTCAACTGGCGCTGGCCGGCGCCGGACTTCGTGCCGCGCAACCGGCCGATGGTCGATCCGGGCCATGTGGAGGCGCCAGAGAATGCGCCGATCGAGCCCGGCGACCTGCTGGAAGCCTCGGCCCACAGCAGCCATCCGCGCAACGGCTGACGCGAAAAAGGCGGGGCGCCGAGCGCCCCGCCTTTTTCCATGTCCAGGGACCGTCTCCCTCGGCGCCGGCCGTCCATGGCGGCCGATGCCGCATCAGGGCATCGGGATGTCCTGCGTGAACTTCGGCACGTGATAGCCCTTCTGCACCGCCTCGCGGCCGGCCAGTTCGACATACCAGCGCTTCACATTCGGGAAGTCGTGGAGCGAGATCTCCTGCCATTCATGGCGCGACGCCCACGGCCAGATCGACAAATCGGCGATGGAATACTCGCCGGCGACATATTGTTCGCGGCCAAGCTGGGTGTCGAGCACGCCGTAGAGCCGGCGCACTTCCTTGGCGAAGCGCTCCTCCGCGAAGGGTGCCTTGCCCTTGTTGAACTTCAGATATTGATGCGCCTGGCCGAGCATCGGGCCGAAGCCGCCCATCTGCCACATCAGCCATTCGAGCGTCTTCATCCGGGCGACGGGCTCGGTCGGCAGCAGCTTGCCGGACTTTTCCGCCAGATAGATCAGGATCGCGCCCGATTCCATCAGCGTCAGGCCGTTGTCGCGGTCGACGATCGCCGGGATCTTGTTGTTCGGCGCGATCTTCAGGAATGCGGGATCGA
Source organism: Aurantimonas litoralis (assembly GCF_026153195.1). Classification (NCBI taxonomy): domain Bacteria; kingdom Pseudomonadati; phylum Pseudomonadota; class Alphaproteobacteria; order Hyphomicrobiales; family Aurantimonadaceae; genus Aurantimonas; species Aurantimonas litoralis. Next base: position 120,567 of record NZ_JAPFBM010000010.1, read on the forward strand.
ACTGTTCGTCCTTGGTGATGTCGATGGCGTGGGCCTCGTAGGGAAGCCCCATTTCTTCCAGCGCGATCGAGACCTTGCGGCCATTGGGCGTCGCCCAGGTGTAGAGATCGATCATCGGTGCAAATCCTCCCAGAGTGCTGTGTTCGAGATAGTCGAGGCATGGTGGCCTGCGGCGGCGCGATGACCGACCGCAGACCGAACCGGATGGCTATTTCGCCAGGGCGCGCAGCTTCGTCACCGTGGTGCGGGTCGAGATGCGCTCGGGATCGGTGACGAGCTCGATCAGCGCCGCCTTGCCGGAGGCACGCGCCCGCTCGAAGACCGGCATGAACTCGTCATTGCTGGTCACCCGCTCGCCATGGGCGCCCATCGCCGTCGCCATGGCGGCGAAATCCGGGTTCTGCAGGTCGGTCCCGACGACCCGGACCGGATATTCCCGCTCCTGATGCATGCGGATCGTGCCGTAGGTGCCGTTGGCGAAGACGAAGATGATCGGTGTCGCGCCGTACTGGACGGCGGTCGCCAGTTCGAGGCCGCTCATCTGGAAGCCGCCGTCGCCGACGCAGCCGATGACGGTGCGGTCGGGATGGGCGATCGCGGCGGCGACGGCTGCCGGCACCGCATAGCCCATGGCGCCGGCCGTCGAGCCGATCTGCCGCCCCGGCCGCCCGTAGCGCAGATAGCGCTGCGGCCAGCCGGTGTGGTTGCCGGCGTCGAGCGTGACGATGGCGTCCGTCGCGAGCTCTTCGCGCAAAGTGGTGAAGGCGGCCGCAAGATCCAGCGGACCGGCTTCCTGTTCGGGCTCCACGTCGGCCAGGAACTCCTGGCGCAGCTGCGAACGCCAGCCCTCGAAGCGCGACGGTTCGAACCAGCGCGCCTCGGCAAGGGCCGAAGCCAGCGAGGCCGGCGAGGCGCAGAGGCCGAGCTCGGGCTGATAGACCCGGCCGACCTCCTCGGCGCCGGAATGGATGTGGATCAGGCGCGGTCGCGGCGACGGCGAATCCAACGTCGTGTAGCCCTTGGTGGTCATCTCCCCGAGCCGCGCGCCGGCGACGAACAGCACGTCGACCTCGGCCATCCGCTTGACGAGGCTCGGCGCGCCGGCCGTACCGAAATCGCCGACGAAGCTCGACGAGCCCGCAGAAACGACGTCCTGGCGGCGGAACGAACTGGCGACCGGCAGGCCGTTGGCCTCGGCAAAGGCGGTGATGTCGCGGCACGCCGCATCGGTCCAGCCGCTGCCGCCGACCAGCATCAGCGGGTTCTTCGCGTCCGCGAGGATCGCCCGGATCGCCTCGGCATCGGCCGCCGTAACATGGCCCTCCACGGGCGTCGCCTTGGGCGCGTCGCCGACGCTCGCCATCTCGGTCAGCATGTCCTCGGGCAGCGCCAGCACCACCGGCCCAGGCCGCCCCGACATCGCCACCTGATAGGCCCGCGCGACATATTCGGGAATGCGCGCCGTCGTCTCGATCTCGGCCGCCCATTTGGCGACCGGCGAGAACATCCGGCGATAGTCGATCTCCTGGAAGGCCTCGCGATCGCGCATGTCGCGGCCGACCTGGCCGACGAACAGGATCATCGGCGTCGAATCCTGGAACGCCGTGTGCACGCCGACCGAGGCATGGCAGGCGCCCGGGCCGCGGGTCACGAAGCACAGGCCCGGCTTGCCGGTCAGCTTGCCGTAGGCATCGGCCATGTTGGCGGCGCCGGCCTCGTGGCGGGCATTGATCAGCCGGATCTCGTCGCGGCTGTCATAGAGCGCGTCGAGCACCGCCAGATAGCTTTCGCCGGGCACGCAGAAGGCGGTGTCGGCCCCCTGCTTCAGCAGCTGGTCCACCAGAATGCGCCCACCGTTGCGGGCATTGGCTTGCGACTGGGTCATGTTCAGATCGACCTCGAAGGAATGCGCGGCCTTGAAGACCGTCCTGCGGGAGGCGCGAGGATCACGCCGGATGAAACCCGCGTCAGCGGGCGGTGGATCGAGCCGGCCGGGCCGTTGCGGTCAGATCTAGCGCGGCCGAAGGGCCATCGCCAAGACCGCCGCAACAGCCGCCTGGAGGCCGGCTCAGCAATAGCGTTCCGGACCGACGGACTGGGCGTCCGAATAGCGGTCGCCATGGGCAAAGCCGACCGGCAACACGGCCTCGATGGCGGCCATGTCCTCCGCCGACAGCGTGATCGCCATCGCGTCGGCGTGGTCGTCCAGATGATCCGCGCTGCGCGTGCCGGGAATGGCGACGATCTGCGGCGAGCGATGCAGCACCCAGGCGATCGCCAGCGCCGCCGGCGACTGGCCCCGCTCGGCCGCAAAGGCACGAAAGCGGTCGGCGGCAGCGAGGTTGTGGCTGAAATTCGGCTCGACGAAGCGCGGATTGGCGGTGCGGAAATCGCCGGGCGGGAAATCGGCCGGCACCAACGGCTTTGCCCCGAACATGCCGCGGGCCAGCGGCGAGAAGGCGACGAGCGCCGTGCCGGAGCGTTCGCATTCCTGCACGAGGCCGAGTTCCGGCAGCCGCGTCCACAGGGAATATTCGCTCTGGACGGCAGCCACCGGATGCACCGCATTGGCGCGGCGCAGCGTGCCCGGAGAAATCTCCGACAGGCCGATCGCGCCGATCTTGCCCTCCTCCTTGAAGCACACCAGCGTCTCCATCACCTCCTCGATCGGCCGCCCGGCCTCGCGGCGATGGATGTAGAAGAGGTCGACATGGTCGACGCCGAGCCGGCGCAGCGAGGCTTCGAGGGCGCCGCGCAGATAGTCGGCCGAATTGTCGAAGCTGCGCTGTGGAGCCCGCTTGATCGCCGCCTTGGTGGCGATGACGAATCGGTGCGGCCGGGCTTTCAGGAAGCTGCCGATCACCTCCTCCGAGACGCCCTCGCCATAGACGTCGGCCGTATCGAGATGATCGATACCGCGTTCGATCGCCCGGTCGAGCGTGCGGTGGCTCTCCGTCACGTCGGTCGCCCCGTAGATGCCGCCGAAGCTCATGCAGCCGAGCCCCACGGGCGCCACCAGCGGTCCGCCCGTTCCAAGCCTGCGCCGTTCCATCATGCCCCCTCTTCATTCACTGGCCGTGCGTCCGCCTGCTCTTGCAGACAGATGCGGACGCTTCGGTCTCGCGTCGCCGCGGCGGCCGCTTCCGGCCGGCAATCCCCGCGCAACGTCTCCCTCCACGACCGGTGGATAACGTATCCACTGCCCCGATCGTGCCCTTCCGGGAACCGATAGCACATCGGCGACCTTGCCCCGAGCGTCATATGATGACACGTGAAGCACGTCACCGGCGAATGGTGCCGGCGCGTCGCATGACTTTCGTGTGGACAGCCGTGCTGCCTAATGTCGATGTATGCATTGAAAGCTCGCCACCCGCGACAAACATTCCGGGTCCCAGGATCGCTCGTCCGCTTCGGTGTGGCGGGCATGGCTGCAAATGACAGGTGAATTGATGGCTTTGACAGGAGACCTCCTCATCGGAGGCGCGACACGACACGGAACCGCAGGCGACATCCACGGCCTTGATGCGGCAACCGGCGAGAAGCTCGAGCCGGCCTTCGGTGCGGCCGGCCCCGACGATCTGGAAAAGGCCTGCGCGCTCGCCGCCGAGGCGTTCCCGATCTTCCGCGAGACCGATCTGGAAGCACGCGCCGTGTTCCTGGAGACGATCGCCCAGAACATCATGGATATCGGCGACGAGCTGGTCCAGCGCTGCGTGACCGAGACCGGCCTGCCGCAGGCACGCGTCGAAGGCGAGCGCGGCCGCACGGTCGGCCAGCTTCGGCTGTTCGCCGCGACCGTCCGCGAGGGCTCGTTCCTCGAGGCCCGCATCGACCCGGCCATGCCGGACCGCAAGCCGATGCCGCGCGTCGACCTGCGCCTGCGCAATGTCGCCGTCGGCCCGGTCGCCGTCTTCGGCGCGTCCAACTTCCCGCTGGCCTTCTCGGTCGCCGGTGGCGACACGGCCTCGGCGCTGGCCGCCGGCTGCCCGGTCGTCGTCAAGGCCCATTCGGCCCATCCCGGCACCTCCGAGCTGGTCGGCAAGGCCGTTCAGAAGGCGGTCAAGGATTGCGGCCTGCATGAGGGCGTCTTCTCGATGCTGTTCGGCTCGGGCCGCGTCATCGGCCAGGGCCTCGTCGCCGATCCGCGCATCAAGGCTGTCGGCTTCACCGGCTCGCGCAGCGGCGGCACGGCGCTGATGGCGACCGCAGCGGCCCGTTCCGAGCCGATCCCGGTCTATGCCGAGATGAGCTCGATCAACCCGGTCGTGCTGCTGTCGGGCGCGCTCTCCGCACGCGGCGAAGCGATCGGCAAGGCCTTTGTCGGTTCGCTGACCATGGGTGCCGGCCAGTTCTGCACCAATCCGGGCCTGATCCTCGCCATTGACGGCGAGGGCCTCGAGAGCTTCGTCAAGGGCGCCAGCGCCGCACTGGGCGAGGCTCCGGCCGCGACCATGCTGACGCCGGGCATCCACGAGGCCTATTGCGAAGGCGTCAAGCGCCTGGACAGCCATTCGCAGGTCCAGAAGCTGGCCGAGGGCAAGGTCGGTGAGAAGTTCCAGGGCCAGGCCGCCCTGTTCTCCACCAAGGCCGCCGACTTCCTGGCGCATCCGGAGCTGCAGGAAGAGGTCTTCGGCTCGACCTCGCTGATCGTGCGCTGTGCCGACGAGGCGGAACTGCAGAAGGTCCTGGGCTCGGTCGAGGGTCAGCTGACCATCGCCCTGCACATGGAAGAGGGCGATCACGACGACGCCCGCAAGCTGCTGCCCGTGCTCGAGGAGAAGGCCGGCCGCATCCTGGTCAACGGCTTCGGCACCGGTGTGGAAGTGGCCCCGGCCATGGTCCATGGCGGCCCCTTCCCGGCCACATCCGACGGCCGTTCCACCTCGGTCGGGACGCTCGCCATCGCCCGCTTCCTGCGGCCGGTGAGCTACCAGGACATGCCCGACGCGCTGCTGCCGAAGGCCCTGCAGGAGGCCAACCCGCTGAACGTGCCGCGCCGCATCGACGGCAATCTCGGCTAAGCTCCGCGCAGACCACGAACGAAGCCCCCGGTGACCGACGGTCCCGGGGGCTTTTTCGTTTGGGGCTCCGGCACGCCCGGATGGCGCGAGCCCGTCCGGCACATGCCCCGGCCCTTGGCATCGCCGGCCATATGGCCGACAGTGCCGTGGGGGAAATTCACGACATCTTCGGGGGGAGAAAATCTTGGCAGTTCAGAAAAGACGGGTCGCGCTGGTCGGGCTCGGCATGGTGGTGGGCGCCCATGTCCGCAGCCTCGACGATCTCGCCGACCGGGTCGAGATCGCCTATGCCTACAGTCCCACGGCGGCCCGGCGCGAGGCCTTCGCGGCGCAGTTTCCGGTCCCGACCTGCGATCGTCTGGAGACGATCCTCGACGATCCGAGCATCGACGCCGTCATCGTCCTGACCCCGCCCAACACCCATCTCGACATCGTCGGGCGCTGCGCGGCGGCGGGCAAGCACGTGCTTCTGGAAAAGCCGCTGGAGATCACCACCGAGCGCGCCACGCAGATGGTCGCGGCCTGCGAGGCCGCCGGGGTCACTCTCGGCATCGTCCTGCAGCACCGCTTCCGCCCGGCCGCCGAGGCGCTCGCACAGATGATGGCCGCCGGCGACCTCGGCGAGATCGCCGGCTGCTCGACGATCATCCGGCTGTGGCGGCCGCAGGCCTATTACGACGAGCCCGGCCGCGGCAGCCTCGCCCGCGATGGCGGCGGCGTGCTTCTGACCCAGGGCATCCATACGCTCGACCTGATGCTGAGCCTTGCCGGCAGACCGGCCGAGGTGCGGGGCTTCGCCACCACCAGCCCGGTGCATGTGATGGAAACCGAGGACATGGTCGCCGCCGGCATCCGCTTCGAGAACGGCGCCCTCGGCACGATCGACGCGACCACCGCCGCCTATCCGGGCTTTCCCGAGCGCATCGAGTTCATCTGCCGCAACGGGACCGCGGTCCTCGCCGGGACTGGCCTCGACGTCACGTTCCACGACGGCCGCACCGAGCGGGTCGCACCGCTGGAGACCGCCGGGGGCACCGGGGCCAATCCGATGGATTTCCCGCATGACTGGCACCGCAGCGCCATCGCCGACTTCCTCGACGCGCTGGACGGGGAGCGCGCACCGCGCATCTCGGGCCGCGAGGCGCTGAAGGTGCATCGCCTGATCGACGCGCTGATCGAGGCCGGCCGGACGGGAACCAGCGTCGCGGTCGCCGCAGATCCGGCCTGACCGCCCACCTGCGCCTGCCATCTCCGGCCGGCGCGGGGTGCACCAGACGGTGAACGACCATGGCGCTATTGGGCCTCCCAGGCGCCGAGCCGCTGGCCTTCGATGATCGCCATGGCGACATGGTAGAGCAGCCGCGTCGGCGCATCGGCCTGCAGCGTCTTGCCGTCGGGGTCGATCTGGTTACGCCAGATCGGGCGGTCGGCAGCGATGTGCTGCTTGAACATCAGCCTGGTCAGCTGCCGGGCCCGCGCCACGCCCTCCGCGTCGCCGGCCGATTCGGCCCGCGCCAGATGTGCCTTGATGCCTTCCGTCTGGGGCCAGAGCAGCATCGATGTCGAGATCGGTGCGCCCGACGGGTCGATCTCGTCATAGACGCCGCCGCCCAGACGGCCGCCACGATGGGTGCCGTTGTTCCAGCCGAACCGGTAGAGCGCCGCGGTATGGCCGTCGAAGCGCCGGTCGCCGGACAGGGCCGCATAGCGGTGCAGCAGCCAGACCCATTCGAACTGGTGGCCCGGCTCGCGGATGCGGCCGGCCGGCGGCGGCGCTTCGCCGAGATTGCGGTCGAGGAACTCGCGCAGCGAGCCGGTGTCGGCGTCGTAGAAATGCGCCGCGAAGATTTCGGCGATGCGCCTCGCATGCTCCAGCCAGCGCGCCTCGCCCGTCGCCTCGTGCAGAGCGAGTAGCGCCTCGAAGAGATGCATGTGCGGGTTCTGGCGACGCGGCAGCGGATAGGGTTCGCCGGGCTGCGTGGCCCTGTCGTCCTCGTGATAGCCGCCGGTCGCCGGATCGAAGAGCGTGCCGTGGAACCAGTCGAAGGTCTCGTCGAGGAGGGTCCGCGCCGTCTCCGACGGCCCGAGCCGCAACAAGGCGGCAAGACCGAGCAGCACGAAGCTGTGGTCGTAGGCATCCTTGACCCGGTTCGCACCGGGTGCAGCCGGGTCCCCGTCCCGGCCGACCGCGCGGTAGAAGCCGCCGTCGGACGGATCGCGCAGATGGTCGGTGAGGAAGGCCAGCGCCGCCTCGGCGCCGGCGACGCAGTCCTCGCCGCCGCCGTTCAGCCGCGCATGGGCGCAGGTGAACAGCATCCGCGCCTGAACGAGCGTGGTCTTCGGATCGTCCTCATACGGTTCGCCGGCCGACGAGAGCCGGTCGAAGAAACCGCCATGCCGGTCGTCCCGCGACGTCGCGATCCAGAACGGCATGGCCTTGTCGTAGAGCCAGAGATCCGGCCGCCGATCGCTGCGTGTCATGTGCGTCTTTCCCTGATCGTATGGTCTATAAAAAAGAGCGCGGCGCACCGTTTCCGGGCACCGCGCTCCTCCCCACTCAACCGATGGCTCAGTTGACGAATTGCGGCATCAGCAGTCGCGGCAGCCACAGGCTGACCGACGGGAACACGATGACCAGCGCCAGGATGGCCAGCATCGGCGCCAGGATGATCGCCACGTCCTTGATCACCCGTTTGACCGATATGCCCGCGACCGAACAGGAGATCAGCAGGCACAGGCCGTAGGGCGGCGTCACCAGGCCGAAGGCGAGGCTGATCACGCCGATCATGGCGAAGTGGATCGGATGCATGCCGACCGACTGGGTGACCGGCCACAGCACCGTGCCGAGGATGATGATCGCCGGGATCGCATCGATGAAGCAGCCGATGATCAGGAAGGCGATCGCCACCGCGAAGCCCATCTCGGTGATGCCGAGATCCATCGCCTGCACATAGGAGACGAGCGCCGCCGGGACCTTGAAATAGGCCAGGATCCAGCCGAAGGCGCTGGCGGTGCCGATGCAGAACAGCGCGATCGAGGCGAAGCGCCCGGTGTCGTAAAGGACCTCGGTCAGGAGCTTCAGGCCGATGGTGCGATAGACGACCATGCCGAGGAACAGCGCATAGAGCGCGGCGACCACGGAGGCCTCGGTCGGCGTGAAGACGCCGCCGACAATGCCGCCGACGATGATGATCGGCGTCATCAAGGCGAGCGCGGCCCCGAGAAACGCACCGGCGAGTTCGCGGAACGTGGCGCGGGTGTGCAGGCCCATGCCGTGACGCCGCGCATAGATGTAGACCGTGGTCATCTGCGCGCCGGCGATCAGCATGCCGGGAATGATGCCGGCAAGGAACAGGCCGCCAATGGAGACCGACATCAGCCCGCCCCACACGACCATCAGGATCGATGGCGGGATCACCACGCCCATCACCGAGGAACAGGCAGTCACGGCGACGGAGAACGAGGCCGAGAAGCCTTCCTTCTTCATCTGCGGGATCAGCAGCGAGCCGATGCCGGCGGCGTCCGCCGTCGAGCTGCCCGAGATGCCGGCGAAGAACATCGACACCACGACATTGACGTGGCCGAGGCCGCCCGGAAGGTGCCCGACCAGCGCCCGTGACAATCGGATCAACCGGTCGGTGATGCCCGCCGCGTTCATCAGATTGGCGGCGAGCAGGAAGAACGGCACCGCCAGCAGCACGAAGGAATTGTAGGACCGGAACATCTCCTGCAGCAGCAGGATCGGCGTCAGCCGGGGCTCCAGGAAGAACACCGGGATACAGGCGAGAGCGAGCGCGAAGGCGACCGGCACCCGCAGGATGATGAAGAGCAGGAACAGCCCGAACAGCAGCGCAGCGACGAAACCGGGGGTCATGCGACCTCTCCCAGCGGGCGCCGCAGTTCGATCATGACCTTCTCGGCCATGAAGAGCAGCGTGACGACCCCCATCAGCGGCCAGGCCACGAACATCCAGTTCATCGGCAGCGAGGCGATCTCGGAGGTCTGGTACCAGCCGAAGAGCAGGAACTGCCAGCCGTACCAGACGAAGATCACGGCCACGAGCGAGACCATCAGATGCACGAAGATGCGCTTGGCCCGCTCAACCTTGGGATTGGCCGATTCCGGTAGGATCTCCAGATCGAAATGGGTGCCGTCGCGCACCGCGCACATGGCGCCGATCATGATCATCCACACGAAGCAGAAGCGGGCGATCTCCTCGGTCCAGATATAGCGGGGCACGTAGTCGGAGCGTGACAGCACCTGCATCGTCACGGGAATGATCAGGCCTGCGACGAGCAGACCCAGTGCCACCTTGAGGACGAGGTGGACTGCGTCGAGGATGCGATGCATGAACTCTACCGAAAAATGCGGGAAATGCGCGGAAACAGCCGGGGTCGCCGGGACGGCAGAGCCGCCCCGGCTAGGCGCCGTTACTTGATCGCCTGGATGTTCTTCAGAACGTCGGCTGCACCGAGCTCTTCGGCATAGGCCTCGAGCACCGGATTGGCGGCCGCCAGCATGGCATCACGCTCGGTGAATTCATGCGTGTTCAACCAGCCCTTCTCGACCATGGCGTCGAGCTTCTTGCCGTCCTCGCCGCTTTCGATCTCGCGGCCGTACTGCCCGGCCTGCGGACCGGCCTCGTCGATGCACTTCTGCAGGCCTTCCGGCAGACGCTGATAGGTCTTGTTCGACATCATCAGCGGCCGGATGGTGATCGCGTGCTTGGTCAGCGACAGCTCCGGTCCCACTTCGTAGAACTTCATCTGCTCGACGCCGGCCGCCTCGTTCTCGGCGGCCTCGATGACGCCGGTCTGGATGGCGTTGTAGACCTCGTTATAGGCGATCACAGTCGGCGCCGCGCCGAGCGCGTTGAAGACGCTGGTCCAGATCGGGGCGCCCTGCATGCGGATCGACAGGCCCTTCATCTCTTCCATGTTGGTGACCGGCCGCGTCGCGAAGACGTTGCGCGTGCCGCCGCCCGCATAGCCGAGCAGCCGGATGTCGGCCTTTTCGAGAATGTCGTCGGCGATCGGCTTCAGCGCGTCGGCTTCCAGCACCTTGTTCCAGTGATCCTCGTCACGGAACAGGAACGGCATGTCCATCAGCGGCGCCATCTTCGAGAAGGTGGACATGTGGGCGGGCGAGGCCACCGCATAGTCCACCGACAGGCCCTGGTTCATGTAGGCGACGTAGTCCTTTTCGAGGCCCAGCTCGGAGTTCAGGTGCATCTCGAACTCGATGGGCTCTTCGGTGTAGCAGGCCGAAACCAGCTCCTCGAACTTGCGCATCGTCTTGGTGAAGGCGTGGTTCTCGTCGAACTGGCTCGCGCCGATCAGCTTCGTCTGCGCAGCGGCCGGTGCGGCCGAACCGAGCGCCACGGCACTGGCACCAAGCAGAAGTGCGGCGGCCGCACCCTTCATGAATCCAAACGTCATATTGTTCCTCCCAATATGGTGCGCGTTTCTGCAGTAAACGCGCACCGTTCTTTCTGCGCTGCAATATTGCAGTGCAGTATTTTCTCCCGATTCCGACTATATCCGATGACTTGCGCGGGTCAACAACGTATACGCTAAGCCTGTCGGTGCTTTTTATCGCCGGTACGATTGGAGATCGCGAGCGGGAATCGACGTGCAGGAGCGCGACCGTTCGCCGGAGAGGGACTTCACTATGACCAACAAGCCATCGATCGGTTTCATCGGCCTCGGGCTCATGGGATCGGCCATGGTCGAGCGCATGCAGAAGCTCGGCTACCCGATGACCGTCATCGCCAACCGCAGCCGCGGCAATGTCGATGCCGCTGTCACGCGCGGGGCGACCGAGACCAAGACATCGCGCGAGCTCGCCGGCCGCAGCGACATCGTCATGATGTGCATGGACACGTCCGCCTCGGTCGAGGCGCGCATGTTCGGCGAGGACGGCGTCATTGCGGGCCTGCGCCCGGGCAGCCTCGTCATCGACTTCGGCACGTCGCTGCCCGATTCGACCAAGCGGATCGCCGTGGCCGTCGCCGAAGCCGGCGCCGAATACATGGACGCACCGCTCGGCCGCACCCCGTCCCATGCCGTCGACGGCAAGCTCAACATCATGTCGGCCGGCAGCACGGAAGCCTTCGAGCGCGCCAAGCCGGTCTTCGAGGATCTCGGCGAGAACATCTTCCATGTCGGCCCGCTCGGCGCCGGCCACACGCTGAAGCTGATCAATAATTTCTTCGCCATGACCACCGCCTGCGCTATGTCGGAAGCCTTCGCCATGGCCGACCAGGCCGGCATCGAGCGCGACACGCTATACGGCGTGATGTCGGCCGGCCCGCTGAAGTCCGGCATGATGGATTTCGTCAAGGCCTACGCCGTCGACGACAATCCCAACATGCTCGCCTTCTCGGTCGCCAATGCCCGCAAGGATGTCGGCTATTACAGCCGCATGGCCGACGATCTCGGCGTGCCAAGCGTTATGTCGACCTCGGCCAAGCAGGCGCTGTCGCTGGCGACCGCCGGCGGCTTCGGCCAGCGCATGGTGCCGGAAATGGTGGCGTTCTTCGCCGGCCTGTTCGGCGGCAAGAAGTAACCCTCAGCCCTTGAAGAACCGGATCCGGCGGCCCCGCTGCCGGATCCCTGCAAGGGTGCGATCTTCGCCGGCACCGTCCCTGCGGGCCGGATGGAGCGCCCTGCCCTCGCTAGGCGTTAGCGGCGACCCGGTAATAGTCGCGGTACCATGCGACGAAGGCCGCAACGCCCTCCTTCACCGGTGTCGCCGGTCGGTAGCCGACGGCCCGCTCCAGTTCGCCGACATCGGCAAAGGTGTCGGGCACGTCGCCCGGCTGCAGCGGCAGGAGCTGGCGTTCCGCCTTGCGGCCCAGCGCTTCTTCCAGCGCCTCGACGTAATCGAGCAGCTTCACCGGCGAATTGTTGCCGATGTTGAACAGCCGGAACGGCGCATTGCTGGTCGCCGGATCGGGCCGGTCGCTGTTCCACTCCGGGTCAGGCGTGGCCGGGCTGTCGCTGGTGCGGATCACCCCTTCGGCGATGTCGCCGACATAGGTGAAGTCGCGGGTATGGTTGCCGCCGTTGAACAGCGAGATCGGCCGGCCTTCGAGGATGTTCCGGGTGAACAGGAACAGCGCCATGTCCGGCCGGCCCCATGGGCCATAGACGGTGAAGAAGCGCAGTCCCGTCGTCGGCAGCCGGAACAGATGGCTGTAGGAATGCGCCATCAGCTCGTTGGCACGCTTGGTGGCCGCGTAGAACTGCAGCGGATGATCGACGCTCTGGTGCTCGGAGAACGGCATCGCCGTATCAGCGCCATAGACGCTGGAGGTCGAGGCATAGGTCAGATGCCCGACCCCGCCATGCCGGCAGGCTTCCAGGATGTTGGTGAAGGCGATGACGTTGGATTCCACATAGGCATGGGGATTTTCCAGCGAGTAGCGCACGCCGGCCTGGGCCGCGAGATGGATCACCCGGTCCGGGCGATGCGCCGCAAAGCAGGCCGCCACCGCGTCGCGGTCGGCCAGATTGGCCCGCACGAAGCTGTAGCGACCAGTCGACCGTGCCGCCATCTCTTCCAGCACCCGCAGCCGGGCTTCCTTGAGCGCCGGGTCGTAATAGTCGTTGACCACGTCGAAACCCACGACGTCGTCGCCGCGCTCCAGAAGGCGCCGCACGACATGGAAGCCGATGAAGCCGGCATTGCCGGTGACCAGAACCGTCATCAGAGCCGCCCGTCCGTGTCCTCGCGCGCAAAGACGCCCTTCACATCGTAGAACGCCGCCTTCTCCCGGCCCAACCCCCTGATGGCGGCCGCGCCCATGGCGGCGAACTGCCGGTGGCCGACGGCCAGAACGATCCCGTCATAGGTGGCGGGATCGGGCTCCTCGGTCAGGCAGGCAAAGCCGAATTCGCGCTCGCATTCCTCCGGCGCGACCCATGGGTCCCAGACATCGACCACGGCGTTGAACTGCTTGAGGTCGGTCACAAGGTCGATTACCCGCGAATTGCGGATGTCCGGGCAGTCTTCCTTGAAGGCGATGCCCATGACCAGGATGCGGCTGCCGACGACCGGCAGGCCACGGCTCATCATCAGCCGCGCCACCTGGTCGGCCACATGGTGCCCCATCCGGTCGTTGATCCGCCGCCCGGCGAGGATCACCTCGGGATGATAGCCGACCTCCTGCGCCCGGTGGGTCAGGTAATACGGGTCGACGCCAATGCAGTGACCGCCGACGAGGCCGGGCCGGAACGGCAGGAAATTCCACTTGGTGCCGGCGGCCGCCAGAACGTCGAGCGTGTCGATCCCGAGCCGCTGGAAGACGATCGAGAGCTCGTTCATCAGCGCGATGTTGAGATCGCGCTGGGTGTTCTCGATCACCTTGGCGGCTTCCGCCACCTCGATCGACGGCGCCTTGTGGGTGCCGGCGGTGACGATCGTGCCGTAGAGCCGGTCGACGGTCTCCGCGGCCTCCGGGGTGGAGCCGCTCGTGACCTTGGTGATCGTCGTCAGCCGGTGCTGGCGGTCGCCCGGATTGGCGCGCTCCGGGCTGTAGCCGAGGAAGAAGTCGCGGTTCAGCGTCAGCCCGGACAGCTTTTCCAGGATCGGCGCGCAGATGTCGCGGGTGCAGCCCGGATAGACCGTCGATTCGTAAATCACCAGCGCACCGGCCGAGAGCGCCCGGCCGACCGATTCCGTTGCCCGGATCAGCGGCCCGAGATCGGGACGGTTCGCCTTGTCGATGGGCGTCGGCACCGTCACGATGAAGATGCTGCAGGCCGACAGGGCTTCCGGATCGCTGGAAAAGGCGAGATTTTCCGCCGTTGCCTGCAGGTCGGCCGGATCAACCTCCAGCGTCGCGTCGCAGCCATCCTGCAGTTCGGCGATCCGCGCGGCCCTGATGTCGAAGCCCAGAACCTTGCGCTGCCGGGCAAACTCCACCGCCAGCGGCAGGCCGACATAGCCCAGCCCGATGACGGCGATCGTGCCGTGGTCCGATTCGTCCTGGCGCAAAGCGGCACCTCCGGTCGCGATCGCCCCGGCCGGTCCGGCCGGGTGGCGTGGTCTTGCCGAAGGGCTATCCATCGCTGCGGGGTCGCGTGTCAAACGGCGCGGGCTTCGGCGGACGGGGCCGGCGCATCCGCATCGCTCCCGCGCGGGCGGCCGACGCCGGCATAGCTGAAGCCGGCGCGCGTCACCGTCTCCCTGTTGTAGACGTTGCGCAGGTCGACCATCACCGGGCTGGTCATCAGCGATTTCAGCCGCGCCAGGTCGAGCGAGCGGAACTCGTTCCATTCCGTCACGATGGCCAGCGCATCGGCGCCCTCGGCCGCCTGGTAGATCCCTTCGGCGAAGGTGACGTCGTCGAGCACCGCGCGGGCCTGCTCCATGCCGACAGGATCATAGGCCACGACCCGGGCGCCGCCGTCCTGCAGTGCCTGGATGATCGAGATCGACGGCGCGTCACGCATGTCGTCGGTGTTCGGCTTGAAGGTCAGGCCCAAGACCGCGATCGTCTTGCCGCGCACCGATCCGCCGCAGGCCTGAACGATCTTGCGTGCCATGGAGCGCTTGCGCTGGTCGTTGATCGAGACCGTCGTCTCGATCAGCCGTACCGGGCTTTCGGCGTCCTGCGCGGTCTTGACCAGCGCCAGCGTGTCCTTGGGAAAGCACGAGCCGCCATAGCCCGGCCCCGCATGCAGGAATTTCGAGCCGATCCGCCCGTCCATGCCGATGCCGCGCGCGACGTCCTGGACGTCGGCGTCGAGCTTTTCGCACAGATCGGCGATCTCGTTGATGAAGGTGATCTTCATGGCGAGAAAGGCGTTGGCGGCGTATTTCGTCAGCTCGGCGGTGCGGCGCGAGGTGAAATAGACCGGCGCCGCGTTCAGCGAGAGCGGCCGGTAGACCTCCGACATCATCGCCTTCGCCGTCTCATCCTCGGTGCCGATGACCACCCGGTCCGGCCGCTTGAAATCCTCGATGGCCGAGCCTTCGCGCAGGAATTCCGGATTGGAGACGACGGCGAAGTCGGCGTCCGGGTTCACCTCGCGGATGATCCGCTCCACCTCGTCGCCGGTGCCGACCGGCACGGTGGACTTGGTGACGACGATGGTGAAGCCGGACAGCGCCCGGCCGATCTCGGCGGCCGCGCCGTAGACATAGGACAGGTCAGCATGGCCGTCGCCGCGCCGCGAGGGCGTGCCGACGGCGATGAACACCACGTCCGAGGCCGCGACCGAAGCGGCAAGATCGCTGGAAAAGCGCAGCCGCTTCTGCACGGCGTTGCGCGCCACCAGCTCGTCCAGCCCCGGCTCGTAGATCGGCATGCGCCCGAGTTCCAGAAGTTCGAGCCGCGCCGGATCGCGGTCGACGCAGACGACCTCATGGCCGAAATCGGCAAAGCAGGCCCCCGAGACGAGGCCGACATAGCCGGCACCGATCATCGTGATACGCATGGTTCAGTCCTTTCGCGAGCGGCGCTTGCCCGGCACCGGTCCGGCTGCGCCAGATGCAGCCCCGCAAACGGGTTCTCGCCGCCCTTCATGGCGTCCAGATGAAGGGCGCGAGTGCGCTCGGCAATGGTGACGCGCCGTGCACAGATCGCGCGATGGATCGCCGTCGCCCATACCAGCCGGCCGGCGGATGGTGCGAGCGGCGCATCGGATCCGCCCTACCCGTCCGCCAACGCACCGGCGCGCACCGCCATCCGCACCAGCTCGGACAGGCTGGCGGCTTCCATCTTGGTCATCACGTTGGCCCGGTGGACCTCCACCGTGCGCGGGCTGAGCCCGAGATCGTAGGCGATGGTCTTGTTGGGGTGGCCGGCGAGCAGCCCGTCCAGCACCTGCCGCTCGCGCGGCGACAGCGACTGGAGGCGCGCCTGAATCCGGGCGGTGTCGCCGTCCGGTCCCCCCTGGTGGTTGCAGCGTTCCAGCGCCGTGTGGATCGCTTCGAGCAGGATCTCGTCGTCGAAGGGCTTCTCGACCAGGTCGACGGCGCCCTCCTTCATCGCCTGCACGGCCAGCGGCACGTCGGCATGGCCGGTCATGATGACCACCGGCAGCATCACGCCCAGGCCCTTCAGCCGGCGTTGCAGCTCCAGCCCGTCGATCCCCGGCATGCGCACGTCGCTGACGATGCAGCCGGGTTGCAGGCCCTCCAGCGACGCAAGGAAGGCGGTCGCCGAATCGTAGACCCGCACCGCCAGCCCGGCCGTCGCCAGCAGGAAGGCTAGCGACTGGCGCACATCCGCGTCGTCGTCGATGACGTGCACGACGGCATTACTCGCCATCCTCGGCCTCCTTCATCCGGGCGCTGCGCAGGGTCAGCCGGAAGATCGTGCCGCCGTCCGGGTTCGGCTCGGCCCACAGATGCCCGCCATGGGCCTCGATGATGGTGCGCGAGATCGACAGGCCGACGCCCATTCCCTGCGCCTTGCTGGTCACGAAGGGCTGGAAGAGATGCTCGGCCACATCCGCGGCGATCCCCGTGCCCGTGTCGGTGACGTCCACCCGCACCATCTCGTCCTCGCCGAGCGAGGTGACGACGACCAGTTCGCGGCGCGGCGTTTCCTGCATCGCCTCCACCGCATTGCGGATGAGGTTCAGGAGAACCTGCTGCACCTGCACCTTGTCGGCTAGGACCAGCGCGGCTGCCGGCGCGAAGTCGAAGGACACCCGCACGCCGGTCTCCTTCGCCCCCACCAGCGCCAGCGCGCTGGCCTCCTCGATCAGCGTCGGCAGGTTCTCGATCCGCCGCTCGCTTTCGCGTCGCGCCACGAAGTCGCGCAGCCGGCGGATGATCTGCCCGGCCCGCAGCGCCTGGTCCGCGGCGCGGTCGATGGCGTCGCGCACGGTGGGCAGGTTGTCGGCATCGCCGCCGTCGAGCAGCCGGCGCGCGCCCTTCAGATAGTTCGCCGCCGCCGTCAGCGGCTGGTTCAACTCGTGCGCCAGCGTCGAGGCCATCTCGCCGAGCGCGGTATAGCGCGACATGTGGATGACCTCCGCCTGCAGCTCCTGCAGGCGCCGCTGGGTGTTCTGTCGCTCGGTCAGATCGCGCACGAAACCGGTGAACAGGCGGTTCTCGCCGCTTTGCATCTCGCCGACCGACAGTTCCATGGGAAAGGTCGAGCCATCCTTGCGGGCGCCGACGACGACTCGGCCGATGCCGATGATCCGCCGCTCCCCCGTGGCGAGGTAGCGGGCGAGATAATGGTCGTGCTGCTCGCGATAGGGCGACGGCATCAGCATGCTGATGTTGCGGCCGATGACCTCGTCGGGCCGATGGCCGAACAGCCGCTCGGCCGTGGCGCTGAAGGACTGCATGATGCCGGCCGTATCGATGACGATCATCGCGTCGGGCACGGTGTCGAGCACCAGTTGCAGGCGGGCCTCGCGCTCGGCCAGCTCGGTCAAAGCGCGGCGGGTGGTGGTGATGTCGCGCGCCACCTTCGAGGCGCCGACCAGCCGGCCGGCCGCGTCCCACACCGGCGAGACGGTCAGCGAGACGTCGATGATCTGCCCGTCGGCGCGGCGGCGCCGGGTCTCGAAATGCTCGACCCGCTCGCCGCGATGCAGCCGCTCCATGAAGACACGTTCCTCGTCCTCCTGGCCTTCGGGCAAGAGCATGGTGATCGGCTGGCCGACGATCTGCGCCGCGCTGTAGCCGAAGATCGCCTCCGCGCCGCGGTTCCAGTCGGTGACGAGGCCGTCCAGCGACTTGCCGATGATCGCCACGTCCGCCGAGGCGACGATCGCCGCGAGGCGGTTGTTGGCGTTCTCGGCCGCCTTGCGGGAGGTGATGTCGGCGAGGACGCCATGGATCGCCGAGCCTCCGCCGACCTCCTCGATGGCGCGGCCGCGCAGCCGCAGCCATTCCTCCCTGCCACTTGCCGCCATCGATCGCACGTCGATGTCGATGCCGAAGGGTACGGCAGCGCCGAACGCCTGCTCGGCAATGGCGCGGTCCTCGGGGTGGAGCCGGCCCAGAAGCGCCGTCAGCGGCTGGACATCGACGCCGGTCTTGAAGCGCTCGGCGGCAATCTGCGAGAGGCTGATGGTGCCGGCAACCGGATCGAACCGCCACGTGCCGACGCCCGCCGCCTGGAGCGCCCGCAGGGCATTCTCCGCGTTCCCGCAGGTGATCCGCGGTTCTGGCTCGATATCGGATTCCATGGACATATCGCGGCCGGCAGGTGCTGGAGGTTGTATCCCTCGTCGATGACCGACACTTCCACCGTGCCGGCCTCGTGGTCAAGTTGCGGGATTATCCCGGCCGCTTGCAATCTGCCGCAGCCTGCACCGATCACTTCGCTGAGGGCACGCGCTGGCGCGCGTCGTCCGGCGTCTTCAGCCCCATGCGGGCGGCGAGCTCGCAGTCGATCCGCCGCACGTCCGCCTCGCGGCAGAGCTCCGTTCCCGGCGTCAGCAGCGCCGCCACGCCGGCGGCAGAAGCGAGGCAGGCGGCGTTTGCCAGCGGCCGGCCCCGCGAAAGCGCGAGAACGAAGGCGCCGACGAAGCTGTCGCCGGCGCCGACTGCGCTCTGCGGCTCCACACTGACGGGAGGGATCGTGAGCAGCCCTGACGCCGAGGCGATGACGGCGCCCTCCGCCCCGAGGGTCAGGGCGACGATCTCGGCCGCCCCGCGCCGGACCATGTCGAGCGCCGCCTGTTCCTGTCCCTGCCGGTCGGCGGGCGCCACGCCCGTCAGCTCGCAGAACTCGCGCTGGTTCGGCTTGGCGAGGAAGACACCTTCCGAAAGCGCCGCCGCCAGCGCAGGACCCGACGTGTCGACCACGCAGCGGGCGCCGCGCCTCTTCGCGGCCGCCGCGATGCGCGCATAGAAATCGGTGGGCACGCCCGGCGGCAGGCTGCCACTGGCGACGACGAAGCCGCCGGGCACCAGATCGGCATCGACCGCGTCGAGACAGGCCCGCCATTCGGCTTCGCCAAGCTCGGGTCCCGGCAGGACGAGCCGGTACTGGGCGGTCGTGTCGGTTTCAGCGACGGTGATGTTCAGCCGGGTTTCGCCGGCAATGGCGATGGCCCGGGTCTCCAGCCCCTCGTCGGCGAGGCGCTCCCGATATGCCTGCCCCATGGTCCCGCCGGCGGTGAGAATCGCGCGGGACCCGCCGCCCAGCGCGCCGATCACCCGGGCGACATTGACCCCGCCGCCGCCCGGATCGAGGCGGGCAGGCCCGCAGCGCAGCTTGGCCTCGGGCAGCAGCCGGTCGACCGAGGTCGTCAGGTCGAGCGCGGGGTTCATGGTCAGGGTGACGATCACGGCAGCGCCCTCTTTTCGCATGCACGAGCTGTAGCGGCCCGCCGTATCCGTGCCTTGCGGTCGATCAAGCGAGACCCGGCACCGCCGGCCTCGTCGCCCTCTTGCGCGAGATCAAGGCATGCGTGCCGACCGTTTGCCTAATGGACCAATTGGGCGCGGCAGGGGCGGTTGCCGACGATGGTGCCGGAGCAGCTCGCATGAGGAAAGAAAAGCGGTTGATCTTTCTGGTCGACGACGATCTGGCGGTGCGTGAATCCCTCAAATTCGCGCTGGAACTGGACGATCTCTCCGTGAGCCTCTGCGGCACCGGCGAGGAGCTCTTGCTGCACGACGATCTCGGCGCAGCCTGCTGCCTCGTCCTCGACTACCAGATGCCCGGCATGGACGGCCTCGACGTGCTCGATGCCCTGCGGGCGAAAGGGCTGACGCTGCCGATCATCCTGATCACCGGCCACGCCACCGAAACCCTGCGCCGCCGCGCCAGGAAGGCCGGCGTCATGCAGCTTCTGGAAAAGCCGCTCGTCGACAGTGCCCTTCTCGACAGCATTCGCCATGCCATCCGCCTCGGTCGCAACCAGGGCGCCGCCCGGCCCCACTGACCGCACCGCGCCCCCGCCCCGCGCGACCGATCGCAATCAGGCGGCCAGACCCGGAACGCCGAGCGTGGCGCGAAGGCCTCCTTCGTTGCGATTGGCCAGCGACAGCGTACCGCCGAGCCGCTCGGCACATTGCGCGACGATGCTGAGCCCCAGTCCCGATCCGACGGCAACGCGGTTCCGGCCACGAAAGAAGCGTTCGGTCGCGCGGGCCAGCTCGTCCTCCGGCAGGCCGGGCCCCTCGTCCTCGACGAGGATCGCCTCGCCCCTGCGCGCGATGCGGACCGTCCCTCCCTTGGGCGAATGGTTGACCGCGTTCTCCACCAGATTGCGCAAGGCCAGTGCCAGCAATGTCGGGTTCGCCGATATCTGGATGGTCGAAAGCGAGGCATCGAGATCGAGCCGACCGCCCTTCGCCGTCAGCCGCGCCGCCTGGTCGGTCAGGAGATCGGCGAGCATGTCGCGCAGCCCCACCGGCGTCGGCGCACCGTCGACATCGACGCATTCCGCCTCGGCGCTTGCCAGAAGCTGCTGCACCAGCCGCGACGTCCGGTCGACGGCGGTGGTGATCTGCGTCAGCGCGACGTCGCGCACCGCTGCATCCGGGCTGCGCGTGGCGATCTCGGCCTGGGTCTTCAGCCCGGCCAGCGGCGTGCGCAATTCGTGGGCGGCATAGGCGAGGAACTGCCGCTCGCTGCGGCGGGCCCTGCCCACCCGGTCGAACAGCCCGTTGAGCGCCGCCACCATCGGGCGGATCTCCGTCACGCTTCCCTCCGCCGGCAAAGGATGCAGTTCGTCGGCGCTGCGCCCGGCCAGCGTGCCGGCCAGTTCGTCGAGCGGGCGCATGCCGCGCTGCACGGCGAACCAGATGATCAGCGCCAGGGCCGGCGCGATCAGGATCATCGGCAGGAGCAGGCCGGTCACCATGTCGCGCACCAGCCGCGCCCGCACTTCCAGACTGTCGCCGACCAGCACCTCCACGCCGGTCTCGGCGCTGCGCACGGCGAAGACGCGCCAGGTCTCGCCGTCGATCTGCCGCTCCGCGAAGCCCGATCCGTGGTCCGACAGCCGCTGCTGCGGCGCGCCGTCCGACCGGCCGAGCAGCGAGCCGGACAGCGACCAGATCTGGCACGACAATTGCCGTTCGTAGCTCTGCCCCGCCTGGGTGAAGGCGGGCAGGTCCGAGGTGCCCATCTCGGCCGCGGCTGCCAGGTCGATCTGCCGGCTGCCGACCAGCGAGGACACCATGCGCGCCGCCTCCATCAGCCGGGCGTCGAGCACCTCTTCCACCTCTGCCCGCGTGCTGGCGTAGATCCAGGCCGTCGCCGACAGCCAGATGAAGCCGGTGGAGACCAGAAGCAGGACGAACAGCCGGCCCTTCAGCGACGCCCTCATGAATCGGCCCTGCGCAACCGGTAGCCGACCCCGCGCAGCGTCTCGATGAAGCGACTGCCGAACTTGGCGCGCAGCTTGTGGACATGCACCTCGACGGCGTTGCTCTCGACGCCCTCGTCGAAGCCGTAGAGCTTGTCCTCGAGCTGGCTGCGCGACAAGATCGCGCCGGGATGCTGGATCAGCGCGTGGAGGACGGCGAATTCGCGCCGCGACAGGCGGATCTCCACGCCGTCCTGCGTCGCCACCATGGCGGCCGGATCCACCCGCACCCCCTCCCATTCGAGGAAGGGCTCGGCGCGTGTGGTCCCCCGGCGGATCAGCGCCCGCAGCCGTGCCGCCACCTCGTCCAGCGCGAAGGGCTTGCCCAGATGATCGTCGGCGCCGCCGTCGAGACCGCGGATCCGGTCGGGCAGCGCATCGAGCGCGGTCAGGAGCAGCACCGGCGTGGTATCGCCGCGCTGGCGCATGGCCGCGAGAATGTCATGGCCCGACCCGTCCGGCAGCATCACGTCGAGCACCACGGCGTCGAAGCCTCCGACGGCCAGCGCCGCCTCCGCATCGCGGCAGCAATCGGTGAGGTCGGAGGTGAATCCGCTCATGCCCAGTCCGACCTTCAGGCCGTTCCCCAGGATCTCGTCGTCCTCGACGATCAGAATGCGCATGCCTGCTCCGTTGCGGTTCTGCCACGGCGGCGATCCTGCCGATCCAGCTTAAGGCTGCCTTAAGCTTGGCGACCGACCACCCGGTCTGACGAGGCGCCCTACGCCTTACAGCAGTTCAGGAACAGACCGCATGATCCAAACCGTCCCCCGCGCCGTCGCGATCGCCCTCCTCGGACTGGCGCTGGGCGCCTGCTCCACCAGCGGCGAACCCACCCGGCAGCTCGCCTATGCCCAGCCCAAGCCGCCGGTCGATCCGCGCGTTGCCGAGATGTATGGGCCGGTGCTGGACGATGGCTGGCAGATTCCCGCCGTCGCCCCCACCGCGATGGAATCCCGCAACATCCGCCAGATCGTCGATTACGACACCAGCGAGCCGGCGGGCACGGTCGTCGTCGATCCGTATCAGCGCTTCCTCTATCTCGTCATGGAGAACGGCAAGGCGATGCGCTACGGCGTCGGCGTCGGCAAGGCGGGGCTGGAATTCACCGGCGAGGCGCTGATCCAGCGCAAAGCGGCCTGGCCGCGCTGGACCCCGACCCAGGACATGATCAAGCGCGAGCCGGAGAAATACGGCGGCGAGCTGCGCAACGGCATGAAGGGCGGCATCGAGAACCCGCTCGGCGCCCGCGCGCTCTATCTCTTCAAGGACGGCCGCGACACGCTCTACCGCATCCATGGCACCAACCAGGAATGGTCGATCGGCAAGGCCGTCTCGTCGGGCTGCATCCGCATGCTCAACCAGGACGTCATCGACCTGAACCGGCGCGTGCCGCCCAAGACCCGCGTCGTGGTGCTCGGCCCCGAGTCCGCACCGCAGGTGTCCGACACCGAAAGGGCCCCCTCCGCATGACCCGCCCCAGCCTCGACCGTCGCCACCTGATCGCAGCGCTCCTTGCCACCGGCACGGTCTCGCTGCTGCCGTGCGCAGCGAACGCGGCGCCGGCCGACCCGATGTCGCCCGAGGCGGTGCTGTTCGACCCTCAGATTCCGGTCCTCGGCAATCCGAAGGGCGACGTGACCATCGCCGAATTCTTCGACTACCAGTGCCCCTACTGCAAGAAGGCGCATCCCGACGTAGCCCGCCTCGTGCGCGAGGACGGCAACATCCGCCACGTCATGAAGGACTGGCCGGTCTTCGGGCCGGCCTCGGTGCTGGCCGCCCGGCTGACCCTGGCTGCAGGCAAGCACTACGCGAAGGCACAAGCCGCGCTGATGGCGACGCCCGGACACCTGACGCCCGACCAGGTCGAGGACATCCTCGCCCGGGCAGGCTTCGACGTCGCAGCCCTGAAGCGGGCCTATGAAGCCGATCGGGCACGCATCGAGGGCATCCTCCAGCGCAACAACCAGCAGGCCGAGGGTTTCGGGCTGATGGGCACGCCGGCCTATCTGGTCGGCACGGTGCTCTTCCCTGGCGTCGTCGCCCCGGCCGACATGAAACGCGCCGTCGCCGCCGCCCGCACGCGCTGACGCATGACCGGGCCCGGCAGGCGATCCGCCGGGCCGCCACCCGCCTAGCCCATCAGAGCCGGCAGCCAGAGCGCGAGCGAAGGCAGCGCCGCGACCAGCAGCACGACCATGAGGATGGCGCCCAGCCACGGCAGCGAGGCGGCCGCCACCTTCTCGTAGCTGACCCCCGCCACCTTCGTCATGACGAACAGCACCATGCCGAAGGGCGGTGTCGCCTCGCCGATGACGAGGATCATGATGAACACGATGCCGAAATGGACCGGATCGAAGCCGAAGGCGATGGCGATCGGCACGAGGATCGGCGTGAGCACGTTGATCGCGACCGACACGGCCATGAAGCAGCCGATGAACAGCAGGAAGACGATCATCATGATCATCATGAGCGTCGGGCTCTGCGTCACACCGGACAGCCAGGCCGCCAGCGTGTCGGGCACCCGCGCCCGCGTCAGGATCCAGGCGAAGAGCGACGAGCAGCCGAGGATGAAGAAGATGACCGCGGTGTCGTAGGCCGTCCGCTTCAGGACGCCGATCACCGCCTTCACATCCAGGCTGCGGTAGATCAGCGTCGCAACGAGGAAGGCCCACAGGCCGGCCACCGCCGCCGCTTCGGTGGCGGTGAAGACGCCGGCGAAGATGCCCGACAGCAGGATCACCGGGGTCAGAAGCGGCGCGAAGGCGCCGAGAAACGCCTTGCCGAGCGCCTTGCCCCCCGGAAACCGGCCCGACGGCAGCCCGCGGGTGCGCGCGAAGATCGCCGCCAGGGCCATCAGCGCGAGCGCCATCAGGATGCCGGGCACGATGCCGGCGAGCAGCATGTCGCTGGCGCTGACGCCGGCCAGCACCGCATAGAGGATCGCCGGAATGCTCGGCGGGATGATCGGGCCGATCAGCGAGGAGCCGACGGTCACGCCGATCGTCGTCTTGTCGTCGTAGCCCGCCTCGCGCATCGCCCGCACTTCCATGGCGCCGAGGCCCGCCGCATCGGCGACCCCCGAGCCGGACATGCCGGCAAACAGCATGCTGGCGACGATGTTGACCTGCGCGAGCCCGCCCTTGACGTGGCCCACCAGCGCATTGGCGAAGTTGAACAGCCGCGTCGTCGAACCGGAATCGTTCATCAGATGGCCGACGAAGATAAACAGCGGGATCGCCAGCAGCGGAAAGGAATCGACGCCGGCAACGAGCCGCTGCGTGACGATCGCATAGGGAATGTCGAAGAGGCCGCGGGTGACGGCGAAATAGCCGAGCCCGGCAAGGCCGAGGGCGTAGCCGGCACCGATCCCCAGAACGAGGAGCACGATGAGCACGGCCATGGAGAGGAAACCCGGAACCATCGATCAGGCCTCCCCGTCTTCGGCTTCGGCTTCGGCGTGGATGAGATCGGCCCGGCCGGGCGTGACGAAGTGGACCGCCGTGATGATCGCGGCCGCCGCCCCGCCGAGGAAGGGGGCGAGATAGACGGTGCCCTGGCTGACGAAGGACATGGTGGCCAGCGGATAGGGCCAGTTCGCCACCATCAGCTGGAAGGCGCCGACGGTCAGCGCGCACAGGAACACGAAGGCGGCAAGCAACTGGAACCGGTAGAGCGTGTCGGTCAGGCGGTTTCGCCCCAGAATGCGGTCGAGCAGGTCGATGCGGATATGGCCGTGGCGCACCGTCACCAGAACCAGCCCGAGAAAGACGACATAGAGATTGAGCAGCCGCGCCAGTTCCTCGCTGAAGACGAGGTTGATGCCGAGATAGCGATAGGCGATCTGGGCGAGAACGGCGATGAAGAACCCCGCGAAGCAGATGGTGACGAGGGCGTCTGCCGCCCTCGTCACCAGGGTCGTGACCCGTGTCATTTGGCAGCGCCCGCCGGCTCGCCTCCGGTGCCGTCGACCGCCTCGATCGCCGCGTCGTAGACGCCGGGCGCAAGGATCTTGTCGGCCGCGGCCTTGATCACCGGCAGCGCCTCCTCGCGGAACTCCGGCTTCGGCTCGACCGTCTCGACGCCGGCCGCCTCGATCAGGCCGATGATCCGCTTGTTCTCCTCCACTGCCGCGTCGCTGCCGGCTTCGGTGGCCGCGTCGATCGCACTCTGCAGCGCCTCCTGCTGCGCCGCGTCGAGACCGTTCCAGAAGTCGAGATTGGCCATCACCGTGACGTAACTCTGCTGGTGGCGCGTCGCGATGAGGTACTTCTGTACCTCGAAGATCTTCCGCCCGTAGATGTTGCTGAGCATGTTCTCCTGGGCGTCGATGACGCCGGTCTGGAGCGCCGAGAACACTTCCGGCGACGGCATCGGCGTCGTCACCGCGCCCATGCCCGACCAGATGTCGATCCACAGCGGGATTTCCGGCATCCGGATCTTGATCCCCTCGAGCTCCGGCAGGGTCGTGAAGGCGGTGTTCGAGGTGGCCCAGCGGGCGCCCTGGTAATAGGTGCCGAGGAACTTGGCGTTGCCCTTTTCCTCCAGCGCGGCCTTCATCTTGTCGCCGACCGGGCCGTCGAGGAACCGCTGGACGCTGTCATAGTCGGGCAGCAGATAGGGAACGAGCGTCGCGTCGAGCTCGGGGAAATATTCCGACGCGTGGATGACGCCCATGTGGATCTGGGTCTCGCCGATCCGCACGAGATCGATCAGCTCGTTCTCGCCCCCCAGCGTCCCGTCGAGAAAGATGTCGAGCGTCATGTCGGGGGCGGCCGTCGCGAGCTCGGCCTTCAGCGCCTCGACGACCACCTTGTTGACGCCGTTGTCCGGCACCGTCGAGGCCAGCGTCACCGTCTGTGCCGAGACACCGCCCGCAAGCAGCATCGAGAACCCGGCCGCAAGGGCCGCAATCTTCGTCATTGTCATTGTCATTCCTCCCATTGAATTTCAGATCACCCGCGCCTCCTCAGTCGCGGGCGTGACGTTTGTCGAACTCCCAGACCCGCTCGAAGCCGATCATCCGGTTGAACTTCTCGAAGCTGTAGAGATCGTCCTTGCCGGCCGAGGCCCCCGTCGCGACGAGATCGCCATAGGCACGCTCCAGCGCCTTGGCGGTGGACAGGAAACCGATGGCCGGGAAGATCGCGAGGCTGAAGCCGAGTTCGCCGAGGCGCCGGGCGTCGAGAACCGGCGTGCGGCCGCCTTCGACCATGTTGGCGACCAGTGGCTTGTGCGGGAACCGCTCGCCGATCAGCCGCAGCTCGTCCTCGCTCTCCGGCGATTCGACGAACAGGATGTCGGCCCCCGCCGCGTCATAGGCGGCCATCCGGTCCAGCGCCTCGTCGAGCCCCTGGTCGGAGCGCGCGTCGGTGCGGGCGATGATCAGGAAGTCGTCGCTCTGGCGCGCCTCGACGGCGACGCGGATCTTGTCGGCCATCTCCTGCTTCGGCACCACCGGCCGGTTGGGCGTGTGGCCGCACTTCTTGGGAAACACCTGGTCCTCGAGCTGGATCGCCGACGCCCCGGCCCGCTCGTACTCCTTCACCGTCATGTCGACGTTCAGGAGGCCGCCATAGCCGGTGTCGCCATCGGCCACGAGCGGAATGCCCGCCTCCCGCGCGGCGCGGCCCATCACGGCAACCCGGTCGACCATGTCGCGGAAGGAGGCCAGCCCGGCGTCCGGAATGCCGAGATGCGAGGCCACGGTCCCGTATCCGGTCATGTAGAGTATTCTCGCCTTGGCGCTGATCGCGAGATGGGTCGAGATCATGTCGTAGATGCCGGGGGCGACGACGCAGCCGGGCTCGGCGAGAATGGATCTGAGACTGGACGACATGGGGGCCTGCTCCTCCTGGATACAACAGGCCGTCAAAAAGGCATATAACGTGGCCTGACGCAAATCCTTGTATACAGAAAGCGGAATTGATGGCGGAAAACGAGACCCTCGGCGCGGCCGACGAAGCCTACCGGTTCATCCGGGACGGTATTGTTTCCAATCGCTTCCCGGAGGGATCTCGCCTGGCGGAGGAGGAACTGGCGCGGCTGTCGGGCCTCAGCCGGACGCCGGTCCGCGAGGCCATCCGACGGCTCGCCGCGGAAGGCTTCGCCGTCACCAAGGCGCGGTCCAGCGCCACCGTCGCGTCCTGGGACGGCGACAAGGTCGCCGGCCTGTTCGGCACAAGGGCGGCTCTGGAGAGCTATGGCTGCGCGCTGGCGGTCCGGCGGGTCACGGCGTCCGATATCCGTGGCCTAGAGGCCATGTGCGGCGCCATGGAGGATCTGCTCGCGGGCAGCGAAAGCGATTTCCTGAAGACGTTCTCACAGGCCAATACCGCCTTCCATGTCCGCCTGCTCGAACTGTCGAGAAACGAACACCTTCTGAGCGTCGCGGCGCCGATGATCGATCTGGCGTTGATCATGCGGACCTACCGCAAGTTCTCGCCGGACCAGATCCGGCGCAGCTGCAGCGACCACCGCGAGATCGTCGCCGCCCTCTCCCTCGGCGACGCCCAATGGGCCGAGGCGATCATGAAGGCACACATCCTGTCGTCGGTGGTAACCGCGACGACGCCGGCGCGGTGACGCCATCTCGCGGCGAAGCGGAAGTGCCATACGCGGCCTGACCGTCGGCGCTGCTGCGTCTCGCACCAGCAGATCCGCCAAGGGCTGCGAACCAATACCGATCGCAGCGCAGGACACCCGGTAGCGGCTTAAACGATGCGCAGTCGGCGGCGGAGATCGCGCGCAGACGACCTTCGTTGCGCATATGCCGACGACCGCTCCCCGGAGGGGTCCGGAAGGCCGTTGATGGCTTGAAAAGATGTTCGGAAAGAAGATTTGGTGGGTGATGTAGGGTTCGAACCTACGACCCGCTGATTAAGAGTCAGCTGCTCTACCAACTGAGCTAATCACCCACGACGCCGGTGGCGTTCGGTAGCGGCTACATAAGCGGAAGCGCGGTGGCTGTCCACCCGTCAGCGACCATTTTTTGCAGTGCGATGACGGTTATTTTTGCAGAGTGCGCGGCAAGCGGCCGGGACCGGACGTCAGGTGCCGCGCAGGTTGGGTTTCGGCGCCGGTCAGGACCAGGCGAAGAGGCGCGTCAGGGCGGCTGGCAGTGTCTCCGGCATGATCTTGCGGATGCCTCCCGTCGATGAAGGGGCCGGCTGCGATTCGGGCTGCCTGGCCGTCGTCTGCGGCGGCAGCGGACGCTGGTCCCCCGCCTCCGGGCCGGGCTCGACATCGAGGAAGCGGATGCCGGCGAACATGGCGCGGCGATAGACCAGGCGCGCCGGGCGCTCGTCGCGCTCCTCGCCGATCCGGATCTGGAATTCCTTGGGCAGATGCGCCGCATCGTCGATGGTCAGCAGGGCGCCGGTCGCCGAGATGTTGCGCACGATGCAGTCGAAGGTGGAGAAGCCGCCGTTGAAGATGACCTTGGCGCGCTTGAGCGTGCGCGTGCGGGGCGCGACGCGGCGTTCCGAATCGTCCGGTTCATGTTCGGGAAGCGCAGCCATATCGGCCTCCATGCCAGGACAGTCGGTCCGGTTGTCGCAGGAACTCCTTTGCAATTCCTGAACCAAACCCGGTGAAATTCAAGCGAAATGCAAAGCGCCGGCGGGACAGGTCCCGCCGGCGCTCAAACAATTGCCGAATCGGCCAGGCGCCAGGCGCCTAGTTGCGGTCCTTGTCGACCAGCGCGTTCGACTTGATCCACGGCATCATGCCGCGCAGCTTCTCGCCGACTTCCTCGATCTGGTGCTTGTCGTTGAGGCGGCGGATGCCCTTGAAGCGCGCGCCACCGGCCCGGTACTCCTGCATCCAGTCCGAGGTGAACTTGCCGGTCTGGATGTCGGCCAGAACCCGCTTCATCTCGGCCTTGGTCTCGGCGGTGATGATGCGCGGGCCGGAGACATACTCGCCCCACTCGGCGGTGTTGGAGATCGAGTAGTTCATGTTGGCGATGCCGCCCTCATAGATGAGGTCGACGATCAGCTTCACTTCGTGCAGGCACTCGAAATAGGCCATTTCCGGCGCGTAGCCGGCTTCCACCAGCGTCTCGAAGCCGGCGCGGATCAGCTCGACCAGACCGCCGCACAGGACGACCTGCTCGCCGAACAGGTCGGTCTCGCACTCTTCCTTGAAGTTGGTCTCGATGATGCCCGAGCGACCGCCGCCGACGCCGCAGGCGTAGGACAGCGCCAGGTCGAGGGCGTTGCCCGAGGGGTCCTGGTGGACGGCCACGAGGCACGGCACGCCGCCGCCCTTCTGGTATTCGCCGCGCACGGTGTGGCCCGGGCCCTTCGGCGCGATCATGACGACGTCGACAGTCGCCTTCGGCTCGATCAGGCCGAAATGCACGTTCAGGCCGTGGGCGAAGGCGATGGCCGCGCCGTCGCGGATGTTCGGGGCGATCTCGTCGCGGTAGATGTCGGCCTGGAGCTCGTCCGGGGTGGCCATCATCATCAGGTCGGCCCAGCCGGCCGCCTCGGAGACGGTCATGACCTTGAAGCCGTCGGCCTCGGCCTTCTTGGCGGTCGCCGAACCGGCGCGCAGGGCGACGGCGACGTCGTTGGCGCCGGAATCCTTCAGGTTCAGCGCATGGGCGCGGCCCTGGCTGCCATAGCCGATGATCGCGACCTTGCGGGACTTGATGAGGTTGAGATCGGCATCCCGATCGTAATAGACGCGCATGCTGTATCCTCCTTTGGATGCTTTGCTTGTTGTCGTGAATTCAGGCCGTGACCGGCCTCTCCTCGTCCACTCCGTAAAGAGCGAAGAACTGTGTGGTGGCGCGCTCCGCGTCGCGGGCGACGGCCGCCTTGTCCAGCGTCAGCCGGTCGCCGAGCAGCAGCCGGATCTGCACGTCGCGCACGACGAGGCCGAAGAAGCTGCGGAAGGCATCGTCGGCATCCTCGAAGCGCACCAGCCCGGCATTGCGCCCGGCCTCCAGCGCCGGCTTCAGCCGCCGGGCCATGGCGAACGGCCCGTTATGCAGGACGATGGCGCCGAGATCGGCGGTTTTCGAGCCGGCCTCGGCAATGGCCAGCCGGTTGAGCGCGACCGAGGTCGGACCGCTGAGGACAGTCAGCCAGTCGCGGGCGAACTGGGTCAGATGCGCGGCGAGGCGTTCGCGCGATGCCGCCTCCGCCCCCACCGGCACGCCGCGGACCTTCGCGGCCTGCCACTGCACCGTCGCTGTCAACAGGCCGTCGCGGTCACCGAACCATTTGTACAGGGTTTCCTTGGAGCAGCTCGCGGCGCGCGCCACGGCGGTCATGGTCAGCGGCCGGCGCGCTTCGACGAGCAGGCGCAGCGCCGCGTCCAGCACATCGCACTGGCGCTCCGTCATGCTCTCCACGGCGATGGTTTCGGTTGCCGACACACTGCCTCCAGGGGCGGCTCGCGAGAGCCGTACCGTACGTTACGGTACGGCTTCTAGGAGGTGTCGGTGGCGGACGCAAGCGGAAATCCGCAGGGCCCGCCGTTTCGCATTCGAGTGCCCGGTATTCGCTGGGGACTCAGCCCTGGCCGCAGGCGGCCCGGAACCGCCGCACCGAGGTCTCCATGCCGTATTCCAGCGCGTCGGCCGTCAGGCCGTGGCCGATCGAGACCTCGGCCAGATCCGGAATCCGCGCGACCAGCGCCGGCAAATTCGCCACGGTCAGGTCGTGCCCGGCATTGACGCCCAGCCCCGCCGCAAGCGCCGCGTCGGCCGTCGCGCCGAGCCGCTCGATCTCGGCCTTCGCCGCGTCCGGGTCGGCATGGGTGCCCCCATAGGGGCCGGTATAGAGCTCGATCCGGTCGCAGCCCGTGGCCGCCGCAGCCGCGATCGCCGACGGGTCGGCATCGGCAAACAGCGAGACCCGCGCCCCGCCGGCCTGCAACCGCGCCACGATGGGCGTCAGGAACGCCCCCTCTCCGGCAAAATCCCAGCCATGGTCCGAGGTCGGTTGCGTGGGATCGTCGGGGACCAGCGTCACCTGCTCGGGGCTGACGGTCTCGACCAAAGCGAGAAAGTCCTCGGTCGGATAACCCTCGATGTTGAATTCGGCCGCCGGAAACTCGTTGTCGATCAGGGCACGCAGGTCCGGCAGGTCGGAGAACCGGATGTGCCGCTGGTCCGGACGCGGATGCACGGTCAGGCCATGGGCCCCGGCCCGCAGCGCGATCCGGCCGAAATCGACCACGTTCGGCCATGGCAGGTCGCGGCGATTGCGCAGCATGGCGACGGCATTGAGATTGACGGAAAGAGCGGTCGACATGCGGGCCTCGCGGAAACGTTTCGGCGCCCCGTAAGTGTGCGATCCCCGGCGACCGGTCAACGGCCGGGCGAGAAATCCTCCCGATCCGGGCGCACGCGCCGAATGCGTGTTGAAAGCCCCTGCCCGACCGCTAGTCTGTTGAACACGTTACCAATGCCCGGGGGCTCCCCCTGGGACGCGTTGCGAGGGAGAGACAGGATGCGTAGTTCGAACTTCATACCCATCGTCGTCGCCGGGGTCGTCGGCATTGCGATCGGCTGGGCCGTCGGCCCTGATTATGACGACCTGCAGGAGGATCTGGGCAACCAGATGCAGGGCGTCGCCGGCCGGATGCAGGCCGAGATCGAGAAACTGCAGACCAGCGTTTCGGAGCTGAGCCAGCAGGCGGCGGCCCCCGCCGACGACGCGGTGGCGCAGACCCAGCAGGCCATCGCCGATCTGGGCGCCCGTCTCGATCAGATGGGCGGCGACTTCCAGAGCCGCACCGAGGCGCTCGGCCAGTCGCTGCAGAGCGGCGCCGGCGAGGCCCGCGATGCGGCGGCCGCCAAGCTCGACGAGCTCGCCGCCGCGATCGAGGGGCTGAAGGGCGACATCGCCGCCGCACCGGCTGCCGCGCCCCAGGGCGGAGCGGATGCCGCAGGCGGCGACCCGGCGGCGCTGGCGAGCCAGGTCGGCAACACCGGTGCGATCCTGCTGCCGGGCCAGTCGGCGATCTTCGGCGGCAATCCGGTGCAGCTGGTGTCGATCTCCGCCGAAAGCGGCAGCGCGACGCTGACGGTCGCCGGCGGCGATCCGCAGGACGTGGCGTCCGGCAGCGCGATCGATGCCGGTAATGGCTGCCAGGTGACGCTGGCCGGCGTGGCCGCCGGCGCGGCCTATCTCGGATCACAGGACTGCGCCGGTGCGGCAGCGTCGGCTAGCGGTGAACAGAGTGCCGCCGCCGCACCAGCCGCGCCCGAGCCGCAGCAGGCGGAAGCGGCGCCCGCACAGGAGGATCAGCCGGCAGCGGCCGAAGCCGCGCCTGACGCGGCAACGCAGGAGGCCCAGCCAGCTCCGGCAGAGACGGCGCCCGACGCGGCAGCGCAGGACGCCCCTGCCGAGACCACGGCTGCGGCGGAACAGCCCGAGGCCGCCGAAACGGCCCAACCCGCCGCTGCTGACGCGCCCGCCGAACAGCCGGCCGCCGCAAGCGCCACCAGGCAGACCGTGCCGGTCGGCGGGACCGCGAGCTTCGGCGAGACCCGGATCTTCGTCTCCGCCATCGCCGAGGACAGCGCGACGCTCTTCGCCGTCGGCGGTGGCGGTCGCGAGACGGTCGCCGTCGGTTCGGCTCTCGATGCCGGCAATGGCTGCAGCGTGACGGTCGAGGCGATCGAGAACGGTCAGGTGACCCTCGCCAGCGACGGCTGCACCGGCGGCGCCGCAAGCAGCGAAGACAGCGCGGGACCGGCTTCCGATGACGCCGCCGCGGCATCGCAGGAGACGCCGGCCGAACAGCCGGATGCGGCGGCAAGCACCGCGCCGGCCGAGGGCGACGCCGCAGCCGCGCCGGCCGAACCGGCCAGCGAAAGCGATGCAGCCGCCGGTGACGGCGGGATCACGGTCGGCCAGACGGCGACCTTCGGCGAGACGAAGGTCTTCGTTTCCGGCCTCGGCGACAATGGCGCGACGCTCTACGTCGTCGGCGCCGGGCGCCAGCAGGTCGAGGCCGGCGGCTCAGCCGATCTCGGCGACGGCTGCGCGGTCACGGTGGACCGGATCGAGGACCGCACCGTATATCTGACGGCGAATGGCTGCTGACAGCAGAGCGAAGCGTCGATGATAAGAAAGGGCGGGACCGACAGGCTCCCGCCCTTTTTCATGCCCCTGACTGACCCAACGGAATACCGCGCATAACCGGGTCGAAAATCCTGTCGATATTACGCGCCAACGCGGCTAGACTGCGCCGGCGACGGCGCATGTCTGCCCGGTCGCTTGCGGCACGGCATCGGATCACAGCTGTTTCGGCAGGATCGGGAGTTTCGCCATGGTCAGGATCGACAGACTTTACGTCATCATCGGCATTGTGTGGCTGCTCGCAGGCGCGGCCTTCGGCACATGGCTCGGCGCGACCGGCCACCACAATTTCTCCAATTCCCACGCCCATATCGGGCTTCTGGGCTTCGTCGCCTCGGTCCTCTTCGGCCTGGTGCACAAGGTCTGGCCCGAACTGCGCACCCGCCGCCTCGCCTTGCCGCAACTGGCGGTCTACGAGATCGGCACAGCGTTCCTGATCCTCGGCAAGATCATGGTCGACGCAACCGGCGAGGAAAACCTGTTCCTGTTCGTCGGCTCGATCACCGTCATCCTCGGGGCGCTGATGTTCCTCTGGCTGTTCGTCAAAGGCTCGGAGGCGAGCGACGCGCCGACCCTATCGCCGGCCGAATAGGCCGCGCTTGCCGGCCGGCGGCAGGGCTATTTGACGATGGTCAGGCGCTCGGCCGCACGGGTGATGGCGGTGTAGAGCCAGCGCTCGCGCGTTTCCTTGAAGGCCCAGCTCTCGTCGAACAGCATGACGTTGTTCCACTGCGAGCCCTGCGCCTTGTGCACCGTCAGCGCATAGCCATAGTCGAAATCGTCGAAACGCTTCTTGGTCGGCCATGGAATGTCCGCGTCGGGATCCTCGAAGGCGGCCTTCAGCAGCCGGATCTTGGCGGCGCCCTGGTCGATGTCGTCGTCGTCCGGTTTCACGATCAGATTGACGCCCGGCTTGGTCGTCTCGCGCGAGGCCGTCATCACCTGCCAGAGCGAGCCGTTGAGCAGCCCCTTGGCCGGGTCGTTGCGCAGGCAGACCAGCTTGTCGCCAGACATCGGCAGCGGGCCCTCGAAGCCCTTCAGTTCGCGCAGCCGCGCATTGTAGCGCCGGCGGGTGCGGTTGGTCCCGACCAGCACCTGGTCGGCGGCCAGCACCTCGTCGGTTTCCACCTCGCGCTTGCCGATGATCCGGGCGGCGCCCCAGTCGCCATGCATCAGCTCCTTGCCTTCGCGTACATGCAGGGCAAGGTCGATGATCGGATTGTCGCGCGCCTGGCGATGGATCTCGGTCAGGAGGAAATCCGGCTCGGCCTCTGTGAAGAAGCCGCCGCCCGACACCGGCGGCAGCTGCCCCGGATCGCCCAGCACCA
The DNA here is from genome assembly GCF_026153195.1 of Aurantimonas litoralis. NCBI lineage: Bacteria > Pseudomonadati > Pseudomonadota > Alphaproteobacteria > Hyphomicrobiales > Aurantimonadaceae > Aurantimonas > Aurantimonas litoralis. Next base: position 155,324 of record NZ_JAPFBM010000010.1, read on the forward strand.
GGATCGGCGTGCCGAAGGACATCAGGTCGCGGCCGAGCGCCTCGTCCACCATCGAGCACTCGTCGACGATGATCAGCTTGGCCTTGGCGACCGGGCTCTGCCGGTTCAAGGAGAAGGTCGGCGAGACCCGCGACAGGCCGCTGGTCTCGTCGGAGATCGTCTCCTCGCCGCGCGGGCGGTAGATGAGTGAATGCAGCGTGCGGGCGCTCTTGGCGCCCTTCGAGCGCAGCACCTGCGCCGCCTTGCCGGTGAAGGCGGCGAACTGCACCGCCCCGTCGATACCCTCGGCGAAATGCCGCGCCAGCGTCGTCTTGCCGGTTCCGGCATAGCCGAACAGCCGGAAGATCGGTGTCTCGCCGTCCGCCAGCCAGTCGGCCACGGCCTTCAGCGCATCGTCCTGCTGTGGTGAGAGCTTCAAGCCGATCTCCGGTTGCCAGCCGGGCACGCGGCCCGATTCCCATTGCGGACAGCCTTATAGGTCCCGGCGCGGTTTTTCACCCTCGTCGCCGATGCGCCGTGCGCTTGCCCACCGTCGGTGGCAAACGCACCACGAACGCCGCTGCAGGGCGGCGCGGCGCGGGTCCTCGGTTCAGGAGCCGGCGATGGCCGCACCCGGCGACGCCGCCTTGCCGGCGCCGAGGATCGCGGTGATCGCCTTGGCCAGTTCGTATTCGCCGAAGGGCTTGGACAGCTTGGGCAGGCTGTTGTCGCCGCCGGGCGGCAGCTCCGCATAGCCGGTCGCCAGGATGATCGGCAGCCCGGGCCATTCGCCCCGGATCGCCTCGGCAAGCTGGCTGCCCGTCATCCGCGGCATGGCGTGATCGGTGATCACCAGCTCGATGTCCGCCTCGCTCCGCAGAATGTCGAGCGCCTCCATGCCCGACGTCGCCTCGAAGACGCGGTGGCCCATGTCCTCCAGCATCGCGACGGTGTTCATCAGCACCAGCCCGTCATCGTCCACGGCGAGGATGGCGAGCGGCCGGTCCTCGGCCGGTGCAGCCGGCGCGTCGGGCGCGCGTGCCGGGACCGGCGCCGGCGCGAGCGCGGCCGTGGCGACCGGCAGCCACAGCTCGACGCGGGTCCCCTCGCCCTTGCGGCTGTGGATCTGCAGGCCGCCCCCCGACTGGCTGACCAGCCCGTGCACCATGGACAGACCGAGGCCGGTGCCCTTGCCGACGCCCTTGGTGGTGAAGAACGGCTCGGCGGCGCGCTTCGCCGTCTCGGGATCCATGCCTTCGCCCGTATCGATCACCGCCAGCCGGACATAGCGTCCGGCCGCGAGCCCGCCCGGCCGCGCCGTGTCGATGGCGGCCTCGTCGGCCTCGATGACGACGACGCCGCTGCCATCCATCGCGTCGCGGGCATTGACCATCAGGTTGAGGAGCGCCGTCTCGAGCTGGTTGGGATCGATATGGGCGGGTGCGAGCCCGGCGGGAAAGCGCGTCTCGATGCGGACTTCGGGCCCGATCGAGCGCTCCAGGAAAGCCGTGATGCCGGCGACGAGTTCGGCGAGATCGACGGTGCGCGGCGCCAGATCCTGCCGGCGCGCGAAGGCCAGCATGCGCTGGGTCAGCGACGCGCCGCGGCGGGCCCCCTCCAGCGCATTGTCGATCAGCGACTGGACGGCTGGCGGGTCGATGCCGACCCGCTTGCGGGCCATTTCCAGGCTGCCGATCACCGCGGTCAGCAGATTGTTGAAGTCGTGGGCGATGCCGCCGGTCAGCTGGCCGATCGCCTCCATCTTCTGCGACTGGGCCAGCGCCTCGTTGGCCTTAGCCAGCGCCTCCTGCGCTTCCTTGCGCTCGGTGACGTCGCGGGTGATCTTGGCAAAGCCGATCACCCTGCCTGCCTCGTCGTCGACCCGGTCGACCACCACGCTGGCCCAGAAGCGGCTGCCATCCTTGCGGATGCGCCAGCCCTCGGTTTCGAAGCGGCCATCCTCAAGCGCAGTGGCGAGACCGCGCTGCGGCTCGCCCCGCTCGCGGTCTTCCGGCGAGAAGAAGCGGGAGAAATGCTCGCCGACGATCTCGTCGCGGCTGTAGCCCTTGATCCGCTCGGCGCCGAAATTCCAGTTGGTCACCCGGCCCTCGGGGTCGAGCATGTAGATGGCGTAGTCGCTGACCCCGTTGACCAGGAGCCGGAACTGCTTTTCGCTGCGCTGCAGATCCTCCTGGGCCTGCTTGCGCTCGGTCAGGTCGCGGGTGATCTTGGCGTAGCCGATGAGGGTGCCGTCGGCGTGCCGGATCGGGTCGAGCACCACATGCGCCCAGAACTGGCCGCCGTCCTTGCGCACGCGCCAGCCTTCGGTCTCGAAGCGCCCTTCCGCGGCGGCGATGCGCAGGGCCCGCTGCGGCAGCCCGGCATCGCGATCCGCCGGCACGAAGAAACGAGAGAAATGCGAGCCGAGAATCTCGTCCGCCGTATAGCCCTTGAAGCGCTGCGCACCAGCGTTCCAGCTGGTGATGATGCCGTCCGGATCGAGCATGTAGATGGCATAGTCGGTGATCGCGTCGACGAGCAGCCGGTAGCGGCCCTCGTCACTGGCCGACGCGGTCGCCCGCTCCGTTCGCTCCATCCCCGTATCCCTCACGCATCTGTCCATTCCAGACATAGCAACGGAACGCCCCGCGCCAAGATGGCGCCGGGCCTTCCGGGAACCTGCGCGAAGACGCTACATGCCGTCCTTGCCGCGCGACAGGGCGGCAACGCCCGTGCGGCAGACCTCGACGAGGCCCAGCGGCTGCATGATCGCCACGAACTTGTCGAGCTTCGACGGCCGACCGGTCAGTTCGAAGACGAAATGCTCGATCGAGGAATCGATCACCTTGGCGCGGAAGACGTCGGCAAGGCGCAGGGCCTCGACGCGCTTGTCGCCCTGCCCCGCCACCTTCAGGATCGCCAGCTCGCGCTCGATCGGATCGTTGTCGCCGTTGGCGCCACCGATGCGGGTCAGATCGACGACCCGGTGCACCGGCACGATGCGGTCGAGCTGGCTCTTCAGCTGCTCGATCACATGGGGCGCGCCGCGGGTGACCACCGTGATCCGCGACAGATGCTTCTCGTGCTCGGTTTCCGAAACGGTCAGGCTCTCGATATTGTAGCCGCGCCCCGAGAACAGGCCGATGACCCGGGCCAGAACGCCCGGCTCGTTGTCCACCAGGACGGCGAGCGTGCGGGTCTCGTTCGCCTCCTTCTCCGGCGTGATGAAATAGGCCGATGCGGGCGGCTGGACGGGTTGGTTCATGTCGGAAACTCAGCAGGTTCTTGGCGTTGCGGCACCATAGAGCCGCGACGTCGAAAGGCCAAGGCGGCTTTCGCGGCAGCGCGCGGACGGTCCGCTTGTGCGACGCAGGATGGACGTGCGTCATCGGAAGCGCATCTTCACCTGCCATGAAGGCGCCGGACGCGGTGGCAACCAAGAGGGAGAGACGGACATGAAGACGATCATGCTTCTGGGAACCACGGCGGCGCTGGCGTTGCCGGCATTGGGTGCGGCGACCGCGCAGGAGCCGGACCGGGCCCAGTGCGTGCCTGCGCTCACCGATGGTGGCTTTGCCCTGACGATCCGGGTCGAGGGCGAAGACGGCCTCTTCCGCCTGACCTGCCGCGACGGTTCGCTCGTCGCCGTTCCCGCCGATGCGGTCGTCGGACAGGCCCTTGCGCCGGCAACGGACGCGACGTCCGAGACGGCCGCAAAGGAGATCGACGCCAGCGGCGAAGCGGCGCAATCCGAACTCGGCGCAAGCGAGGAACTGGCCGAACCGCCCACCGAACTGTCCGCAGCGCCCGATGGCGACGTGGGCGACATGATGGCGAGCGACGGAGTGCCAACCGCTCCCGACGCCGAGACGGCCGCGAAAGACGCCGGGACGATCATCGAGGACAGCGTTGCCGCCGCACAAGGCTCGTCCGGCGAAACGGCGACCGCCCCGGAGACGGATAGCCAGGCGTCCGGGACCGCAGCCGACGATGAGGATACCCGCGCTCCCGGCACCGCATCGGCTGCGATCAACGACCTGATCGGCGCCACCGGCAACGCCGGCGCCCCGGGTGAAGCCTCCACCGATCCCGCGCAGCCGGACGACCAGGCCGACATCGCCGATGCGGACACGCAGGATGATGCGATGGCCGACGTCCTCGAAGAGGGCAACCCGGCCGACGCAGAGACCGAAACCGCCGATACCATGTCCGAGGATGATGTGGAGGACGAGATCGGCCAGGATGGCGATATGGCCGACAACGAGTCGGACGGCACCGATGACGGTTTCGAAGACGCCGCAGAGGCCGACGACGCGGCAATGTCCAACGAGATGGCTTCAGACAGCGCCGAGTATGATGCTGAGGATGCGGTCGACATCATTGCCGACAGCGCCGACGACGCTGCGAGCGAACTGGACATCGACGCCCTCGACTCGCCGCCCGGAGAGCTGACCGACACCGCCCGCAACGCTGCCGGCGTGGCGGGCACGATGCCGCAATCCTCGGTCACCGAGGCGCCGCAGGATGCCGAACCGACCGGACCGGCCACCATGGCCGAGGAGGACGGCATGGCGGCGATGGACAAGCCGGCGGTCGCGCCCGAGGACGCGGCGCCCGACGGCGAGGTCGCGAGCCCCGGCGAGGCGAAGCAGGCCGATCGGCTCGCCGCCACCGAAGACCCGGCAATGGACGAGGCGGATGATGCTGCGGCGCCGCAGACCTCCGAGCCCGACATGATCGCGGTGCCGCTGGCGGTCATCGGCAGCGCCGAACTGGCCCTGCCCGGCGCGCAGTTCCGTTCCGTGGCGATCCGCGAGGATGGCGACCAGCAGGTCTACGCCCTGCGCGGCGAGATGCGCAGCGGCCGCGACGTGGCGGTGACCGTCGCCGAGGACGGCGCGGTCGTGAAGATCGACCGTGAAATCCTGCAGGAGGACGTGCCCGAGCGGATCCTGCGGATCGCCGAGGCGCTGATGCCGGACGCCGAGATCCTGCGCGTGACCCTGTCGAACCGCGACAACTACAAGAGCTTCTTCGTCTTCAGCGGGCTCGACGCGCGCGGCGACGGCTTCGAGCTCGAAATCCGCTCGGACGGCCGCAGCGTCGCCTTCGACCGCCCGTCATAGGCCGGAAACGACGAAGGGCGGCGTTGCCGCCGCCCTTCTCCAATCTGCACTGAGATTGCCAGCCCGGTCAGACCAGGGCCCGGCCCTTGGCGTCGATGGCGCTGCCGACCGCTTCGTCGCTCGCCTCGTCCGGCAGCAGGATCTCGTTATGGGCCTTGCCCGACGGGATCATCGGGAAGCAATTGGCGAGGTTGGCCACCCGGCAGTCGAACAGGACAGGCTTGTCGACGGCCAGCATCTCCTCGATGGCCGCGTCGAGATCGCCCGGCTTCTGGCAGCGGATCCCGTGGCCGCCATAGGCCTCGGCCAGCTTGACGAAGTCCGGCAAAGCCTCGGTGTAGGAGTTCGACAGCCGGTTGCCGTGCAGCAGCTGCTGCCACTGCCGGACCATGCCCATATACTGGTTGTTCAGGATGAAGATCTTGACGTTGGCGCCGTGCTGCACTGCCGTCGACATCTCCTGCATGTTCATCAGCACCGAAGCGTCGCCGGCGATGCAGACCGACAGCGCGTCCGGATGGGCGATCTGCGCGCCGATCGCCGCCGGCAGGCCGTAGCCCATCGTGCCGAGACCACCCGAGGTCAGCCACCGGTTCGGCGCCTCGAAGCCGTAGAACTGCGCCGCCCACATCTGGTGCTGGCCGACCTCGGTGGAGACGTAGGTCTCGCGGTCCTTGGTGTGCGCATAGAGCCGCTGGATGGCGTATTGCGGCATGATGACGTCGTCATTCGGCCGGTACGCCAGGCTGTCGCGGGCCCGCCACGTGCCGATCTCGTCCCACCATCCGGCGAGCGATGTCGGGTCGATCGCGGTGCCGCGCTCCTTCCAGATGCCGACCATGTCGCGCAGGACATGGGTGACATCGCCGATGATCGGCAGGTCGACGCGCACATTCTTGTTGATCGACGAGGGGTCGATATCGATGTGGATCTTCTTGGAGTGCGGCGAGAAGGCGTCGAGCCGACCGGTAATGCGGTCGTCGAAGCGCGCGCCGACGCACAGCATGACGTCGCAGCCATGCATGGCCAGATTGGCCTCGTAGGTGCCGTGCATGCCCAGCATGCCCAGCCAGCTCTCGCCGGAGGCCGGATAGGCGCCGAGCCCCATCAGCGTCGAGGTGATCGGCGCACCGGTCAGCGCCACCAGTTCGCGCAGGAGCTGCGCCGCCTCGGGGCCGGAATTGATGACGCCGCCGCCCGAATAGATGATCGGCCGCTTGGCGCTCGCCAGCATCGCCACCGCCGCCTCGATGCGGTCGCGGTCGCCGACCAGCTTTGGCCGGTAGCTCTCGTGCTGGGTCTGCGGTGCCGGCGGCGTGTAGAGGCCGGTGGCGAACTGCACGTCCTTGGGAATGTCGACGACGACCGGACCCGGGCGACCGGTGGTCGCCACGTGGAAGGCCTCGTGCAGGACGCGCGCCAGATCGTTGACGTCCTTCACCAGCCAGTTGTGCTTGGTGCAGGGCCGCGTGATGCCGACCGTGTCGCATTCCTGGAAGGCGTCGGAGCCGATCAGCGTCGTCGGCACCTGGCCGGTGATGCAGACCAGCGGGATCGAATCCATCAGCGCGTCCTGCAGCGCCGTCACCGCATTGGTCGCGCCGGGACCCGAGGTCACCAGCATGACGCCCGGCTTGCCGGTGGCGCGGGCATAGCCCTCGGCGGCGTGGCCGGCCCCCTGCTCGTGCCGCACCAGGATATGGCGGACCGCTTCCTGCTGGAAGATCTCGTCATAGATCGGGAGAACCGCGCCGCCCGGATAGCCGAAGATGTCGGCGACGCCATGGTCCTTCAGCGCCTGCACGACCATCGCCGCGCCTGTCATTTCCCGTGTGTCCGATGTCGCGTTCATGGCTCGTCTTCCGTCTCGTGCCTGCCGGGTTGGTCTGGCGCCGCTCCCGGTCCGGATGCTGTGTCGGAACTCGGCGCAATAAAAAAGGGCCGCTGGGGCCCTTTGAGTTGCGCACACGTGGCTCTCGCCGGGCGGTCCCTAGACCGCCTCGCGTGTGCGCCGTCCTACTACGAGAATGTTGATCTTTGTCATGGGGCGGAAGCTAAGCCCGTCCAGCGCGTCCGTCAACGACTTATCTTGCGGCCGTGCCCGGCGGCGGTCCTGCCGCCGGGCCACTCGAGGTCAGCCGACCTTCTCGATGTGGATGCGGCGATAGACCGCCTCGACGCAGGCATAGGCGCCGAAGGCGATTAGCCCGAGCCCGGTCAGCGACAAGAGCACCCAGCCATAGCTCCAATCCGACATCGCCTGCAGCGCCGCTTCCAGCCCCGGCGTATCGCCCTCGCCATAGGACACGGCACCGGTGAACAAGAGGCCGGCCAGAACGAAGAAGGTGACGCCCCGGGCGATCAGGCCGAAACGGCAGATCGGCCGCAGCCAGGCGCGCTTGCCGGCGGGAATGGTCATGTATTTCTCGAAGCCGGCGATGACGCCCTTGTAGATGTGGGCGGCGCCGGCGACCGCCATGCCCAGCGACACGATATAGGTGATCCAGACGCCGTAGCCGGCATCGTAGGCCGCCGCGACGACACCGCCACCGCCACCGTCCGACCGCATGCCGGCAAGGACCGTCGCCGCATAGAATGCGGTACCGCCATAGGCAAACGCGCTGATCAGCAGGCCGAAACGCGCGAACACGCCCCTGGCGTCGAGACCGTGCTCGTCGACGTCGAAGAACATCTGGATCAGCCGCCAGATGGTGAAGCAGGTCAGCGCCGCGACGAGCGCGACGAGGGCGACCGTCCCGAAGGCGGAGCCGGCGACTGTGTCGACCGCGTCCCTGGTCCCCATGGCGCGGCCGGTGGCGTAGGCGGCGCGGAACGCGAAGTAGCCGACGATGAGATACACCAGCCCGCGAGCGGCGTAGCCGGCCCGTGCTGCCTTGCGGAGCCAGTCGTGATGCTGGTGGGGAATGTCCAGTGTGGTCAATGTCGCTCCTCGCCTTGTGAAGAGCCTATACGCGGCGGCTCAGGCGTTGGTTCCGAGGAGCACCCCCGCGGCCGACCCGGCACTGACCCGGTTCCGTCCCGCCTGCTTGGCCTTGTACAGATTGACGTCGGCCCGCTTGAAGATCGCCGCGCAGCCGTCTCCCGGCGCCGAAGAGGCCAGTCCCACCGATACCGTGGTGCGCAGCTTCACGTCTCCGACCCGGATGGTGAGCCCGGAAATCGCCTGGCGGATCCGCTCCGCGAAGGAGACCAGGCCGGGTGCCGACATGTTGGTCACGATGATCGCGAACTCCTCGCCGCCGAGGCGGGCGACCACGTCGCGATGGCGCGCGAAATCCGTCAGGCAACCGGCGACCGCCTTCAGCACCTCGTCGCCGACATCGTGGCCGTAGGTGTCGTTGACCGCCTTGAACTTGTCGAGATCGAACAGCAGCAAGCCCACAGGGCGGCCGACGCGGTCGAAGGCCACGACATATTCCTCGAACATCCGGTCGAAGCAACGCCGGTTGCGCAGGCCGGTGAGCGGGTCGGTCAGCGCCGCCTGCTCCAGATGCTGGGAGCGCTGCTCCAACGTCCCGGCAAGCGAGCGCAGCTTGCCCTGCTCGCGCAGCTGCGCGCGGATGGTCGGCAGGATCAGGAACAGGCCGGTGCCCAGCGCCACGACGAGGCTGGCGATGGTCGCCGCAAACAGGCCGCTCATGATCGGCGGCTCGCTGTCGCCGACCCGGGCGAGAATCGCCACGGTGACGGCGTGCGCCTTGACGGTACAGGCGACCGCAACGACGATCGCAGCCAGATAAAGCCCGACCGAAAGCTCTGCCTTGGTGACCTTCATCGACCGCCCGACTTCCCGATTCTTCCCCATGGGAACTGATACGACGAGAAGCTGTCCGATCACTTAAGACGATTGCTCAAATCGTCTCGATCGCGGCAATGTCGGGGGACGCGAGCCGCTGCCAGCTCGCATCGAACTGGTGCCGGAACCAGGTCTCCTGGCGCTTGGCATATTGGCGGGTGCGGGTCGCGGCACGGGCGACCGCGACATCTTGCGCCATCGTTCCGTCGAGCACCGCCGACAGTTCGGCGACGCCGATGGCCTTGGCCGCCGATCCGTCCATCGCGCCGGGGATGGTACGGAACGTCGCGACCTCCTCCAGCGCACCTGCCGCCATCATCTGCGCGAAGCGCTCCGCAATGGCCTGGCGCAGCACGCTGCGCTCCGGCGCCGTCACGAGCTTCACGCAGGCGGACGCGTCCAGAAGGCCGGGACGCCGGCCGGTCTGGAGGGCCGAGAGCGGCTGCCCCGCGGCTTCGCCCACCTCGAGCGCCCGGACGATCCGCTGCCCGTCGGCCGGATCGATGCGTTGCGCGGCGGTGGGATCGGAGCGGGCCAGCAGCCCGTGGAGGGCCGGAGCGCCCTCCTCCGCCAGCCGGTTGCGCCAGCGGTCGCGGATCTCCGGCGGCACTTCAGGCAGATCGTCGAGGAGACCGAGCAGCGCCTTGAAGTAGAGGCCGGTGCCGCCGCACAGGATCGGCAGCCTGCCGGCCGCACGGATCTCCTCCAGCACCGGCGCGACGTCGCGAATCCAGGCGCCGACGGAATAGATCCGGTCGGGCGCGACATGCCCGTAGAGCCGGTGCGGCACGCGGGCGAGCGCATCGGCGTCCGGGCGCGCGGTCAGGATGCTGAGTCCGTCATAGACCTGCATGGAATCGGCGTTGACCACGACGCCGTCGTGACGCTCGGCCAGTTCCACCGCGAGGCCCGACTTGCCGCTGGCGGTCGGCCCGGCTATCAGGATCGCCTGTTTTCCCGCCATTTCGGACTGTCGCTTCATGCTCGTCGCCACGCTCATTGCCGCACCGAAGGGTGCCGGTCTGCCCGCTTCCGGCCTCGCCGCGATCGCCGGGGCGGTCGGCACGACGCCGGACCGGGCCGCGTGGCTGGCCCCCGGTTATGCCGCCGATCTTCGCTTCGATGCGCCGGCGGCCCCGACCTGGCGGCAGGATCTCGCCGCGATCGCGGCCGATGGCGGGTTCGACTGCGTGGTGCAGCAGCACGACCAGCGGCGCAAGCGGATTTTGATCGCCGACATGGATTCCACCATGATCGATCAGGAGTGCATCGACGAACTCGCCGACGCGATCGGCATCAAGGACCGAGTCGCCGGCATCACCGCCCGCGCGATGAACGGCGAGATCGCCTTCGAACCGGCCCTGAAGGAACGCGTCGCGCTGCTGGAGAAGCTGCCCACCGCCGCGGTTGCCGAGGTCATCGCCGAGCGCATCACGCTGGCCTCCGGCGGTGCCGAACTCGTCGCCACCATGCGGGCCAACGGCGCCTTCACCGCCCTCGTCTCGGGCGGCTTCACCGTCTTCACCGGGCCGATCGCGGAGAAGCTGGGCTTCCACGAGAACCGCGCCAACACCCTGCTGCATGAGGGCGACGCCTTCACCGGGCGCGTCGCGGAACCAATCCTCGGCTCCGCCGCCAAGGTCGCGGCGCTGGAGGATTTCGCGGCACGGCTAGGGCTCGGCGTCACCGATGCCATTGCCGTCGGCGACGGCGCCAACGACCTGCCGATGATCGAGCGGGCCGGCACCGGCGTCGCGCTGCACGCCAAGCCTACCGTCGCCGCCCGTGCGCCCCACCGGGTCGACCATGGCGACCTGACCGCGCTGCTGTTCATCCAGGGCTACCGGGCCGACGAGATCGTGCGGCCCGGCTGATCGCCCGCCGGACTATTCGATCGGCACGACGACGAAGCGCAGATCGCCATTGCTGGCGGCCAGCAGCAACAGCGCGTTGCGGCGGCCCTCGTCCTTGAGCTTGGCGATCTTGTCGGCCACCTCGCGCGCGGTCGCGACCTCTTCCTGCGCCACTTCGCGGATCAGCGTGCCGGCCTCGATACCCTTTTCGGCGGCGTTCGAGCTGGGCGCCACGGCGGTGACGACTACGCCCTTGGCGTCCTCGGCCAGCGCATACTGCTCGCGCAGCGTCGGATCGATCTCGGTGAGCGTCATGCCCAGCGTTTCCACCGGTCCGGCGTCCGTGTCACCGGTCTCGGCCGCTTCCGGGTCGCTCGACGGCGACGCGGCGTCGGATTCGGCCATCAGCTTCTCGCCATCCTCCAGCCGGCCCAGCGTTACCTCGACGGTGGTCCGCTCGGCAGGCTTGTCGGTGGCGGACTTGCGCAGCACCTCGACCGCGACGGCCTTGCCGACCGGCGTTTCCGCAACGATGCGCGGCAGGTCGCGCGAACTTTCCACCGCCGTGCCGTCGAAGGAGACGATGACGTCGCCGACCTTCAGCAGGCCGTTGTCGGACGGGCCGCCCTCGACGATGCCCATGACCACGGCGCCCCGCGCTTCGCCGATCCCGAGACCTTCGGCGATGTCGTCGGTCACCGCCTGCAGGCGGATGCCCAGCCAGCCGCGCCGCGTCTCGCCGAACTCGCGCAACTGGTCGATGACGTTGACGGCCAGGTTCGCCGGCACCGAGAAGCCGATGCCGATCGAGCCGCCGGTCGGCGAGATGATCGCCGTGTTGATGCCGACGACGTCGCCATTCAGGTCGAACAGCGGACCGCCGGAATTGCCGCGATTGATCGCCGCGTCGGTCTGGATGAAATTGTCGTAAGGGCCGGCATTGATGTTGCGGCCGCGGGCCGAGACGATGCCGATCGACACCGAGCCGCCAAGGCCGAACGGATTGCCGATGGCCATCACCCAGTCGCCGATGCGCAGTGCTTCCGAATCGCCGAATTTCACCGACACCAGCGGCTCTTCCGGATCCACCTTCAGCACCGCAAGGTCAGTCTTCGGATCGGTGCCGACGAGCTCCGCGTCGAGCTGGGTGCCGTCGGCGAAGTTGACGGTAATCGTGTCGGCGTCCGCGATGACGTGATTGTTGGTGACGACGATGCCCGAGGGGTCGACCACGAAGCCCGAGCCCAGCGACTGCACCCGCCGGTTGCCCAGCCCGTCCCGGTCCTGCAGGAGGTCGTCGAAGAAATCCTGCAGCGGCGAGCCTTCCGGCGCCTCGAGCGGGGGAACGCCCCGGCCGGCGACATCGACCGACTGGGAGGTCGAGATGTTGACGACGGCGTCGAGCAGCCCCTCGGCAAGATCGGCGACCGAGGCGGGTCCGCGGGCCGCACCGGCACTTGGCGCCGCGGTGGCGGGCGCCGGACGCGCTTCCTGCGTCGGGCCATTGTCCACCGGCGGGACCGGCAGTGCCGGAACGGGGGTGTCCGGCGCGTCGGCCTGCGCCTCGCCGGTCTCCGGCGCCTCGGTTTGCGCCTGAGCCTCCGTTTGCGCCTGCGCGGCCAGCGGATGCAGGAGTGCCATCGCGGCGACGGCCATTGCCGCCGACGCCTGGCCGGCGGAGCGGCGCATCGTTCCGGTCGTCCGAAGTCTCATGTCAAATCCTCTCGCATCGGCGCGGGACGCGGCTGCCGCGCGACGGCATCGTCCCGTGCGGCACGGCACACCGCAGATGAAACGCGGCGCCCGTACTCGGGTGAGCGAGACGGGACCGGAAAACCGCGTCCGAATCAAGAAGGTTTCTTGTCGCCGACGCAATGGTGATGAGGAGGGAGCCGGGAGGAGGCCGCCAATCGCGGCGCTGCCGCGGGGCCGGCGGCTCTCGTGGGCGCAGGCGGGACACCCGTCCTGCGGGCCGGGCCTAGTGGCGCACCAGCCAGACGATGCCGACACCGGCAATGGCGGCGGCCAGGCCGCCGATCCGCAACGAGCGGTCCGGCAGCATGGCCGCCGTACGGGCCATGCGCCGGACCCCGTCGGGAAACAGGCAGTAGACGACGCCCTCGATCACCAGAACGAGACCGAGGGCGGCGACGAAATCGCTCACTGGGCGATGGAACCGGTCTGCTCGGCGTCGCCGGTCAGGGCGCCCGCCGAAGTGGCCGGATCGGTGGCGGTCCCGGCAGTGTCCGCGGCCGGCTCATCCGCCGGCGCGGGGTCTGCCGGTGCCGCCGCGGTGTCGGCGGCGGCAGCATTGTCGGCGTCCGATGCCGGCGCGGCATCGGAGGTCGGCGTGCCCGGCGTCGTGCCGGTGGCTGCGACGCCGGCAAGCCCGGCTCCGCCATCGCCGCTGAAGTAGCGGAAGAACTCCGACTCCGGCGACAGGACCATCGTCGTGCCCGAGTTTTCCAGCGACTCCCGGTAGGCCTGCATCGACCGGTAGAAGTCGAAGAACTCCGGATTGCCGCCATAGGCCTCGGCGAAGATACCACTTCGTGCGGCCTCGCCCTCGCCTCGCAGGATCTCCGACTCGCGACGCGCCTCGGCCACCGTCTCCACCACGCCGCGATCGGCGGCGGCGCGGATCTCGCGGGCAGCGACCTGACCGCGGGCCCGCAGGCGCTCGGCCTCGGCCAGGCGCTCGGCCTGCATGCGCTCGTAGGTCTGCTGCGAGACCTCCTGCGTCAGGTCCGTGCGCCGGATCCGCACGTCGGTCAGCTCGATGCCGAGCGAGGCCGCATCCGGGCGCAATTGGTCACGCACCTGCCGCATCATGTCGGCGCGTTCGGCCGACAGCGCCGCCTCGAAGCCGCGCAGACCGTAGACCCGGCGAAGCGCCGCATCGAGACGGGTGCGCAGCCGCTGCTCGGCAGCCGGGATCGAACCCGAGACCGCCTGCAGGAAGCGGGCCGCGTCCGAGATGTTGTACACGAGGAAGGCATCGACCTCGTAGAACTTGCCGCCCGAGACCTGGACGCGGATGTCGTCCAGATCGAAGCGCAGCAGCCGGTCCGGCAGCTTGCGGACCTGGTCGGCGCCGACGAAGGACGCCGGCCACTTGAAGTAGAGGCCCGGCTCGTCGACGACGCGCTGGATCTCGCCGAAGCGCAGGACGATCGCCTGCTCCTTCTCGTTGACGATGAAGATCGAGTTCCACACCACGAGGGCGACGACGGCGACCGCAATGGCGATCGCGTAGAAGCGGTTGCTCATCAGTTCGCTCCCTGCTGGACCGTCGCGTTACCGGTGGTCGTGTTGCGCTGGGCCTGCGGCTGGGCGCCGGCCGTTCCGGGACGCTGCAGCTCGTTGAGCGGCAGATAGGGAACGACCCCCTGCCCGCCTGCGGCACCCGGCTCGATGATCATCTTGGTCGATCCCTTCAGGACGCCCTCCATGGTCTCGAGGAAGAGACGCTTGCGGGTGATCTCCGGCGCCTTCTCGAACTCGGCGAGGATCGAGCTGAAGCGCTGCGCCTCACCCTCGGCTTCCTGGACGACGCGGTTCTTGTAACCGGCGGCATCCTCGCGGATCTGCGCCGCCTCGCCTCGGGCCTGGCCGAGTTGCTGGTTGCGATAGCGGTTCGCCTCCTCGATGAAGCGATCCTCGTCCTGCTCCGCGCGCTGCACCTCGTCGAAGGCGTCGGCGACCTGGCTCGGCGGGGCCGCGTCCTCGATCGAGATGCCGTTGACCCGCAGGCCGGCCTGATACTCGTTCATCGTGTCCTGGGTGATCTGGCGGACCTCCTCGGCGATGCCGGCGCGGTCGTCGCGGAAGACGTCCTGCACCGGGCGGCGGCCGACGACTTCGCGCATGGCGCTTTCGGACACCTGCTGCAGCATCGCGATCGGATCGTCGACCTGGAACAGATAGTTCTGCGGATCGTCGACCTGGTAGAGGACGGCGAACTGGACATCGACGATGTTCTGGTCGCCGGACAGCATCAGGCCGGAATTGTCACCGCTCTGGCTGCTGCCGAGGGTGATCTGGTTCTCGACGACCGGCACGGTCTCGACGGTCTCGAACGGCCAGAAGGCGACGTGCAGACCCGGGTCGGACAGTTCCTGGCGCGGCTTGCCGAACAAGAGCTCGACGCCGATCTCGTCCGGCTGGACGGTATAGACCGCCTTGAACAGCCACAGCACCGCGAGGCCCGCGACGAACAGGATGCCCCAACCGGCGATCCCGGCCGGAGAGCCCGGACCGCTGCCACCGCCACCACCACCGGGGATGGCGCGCCGCAGCCGGTCCTGGCCGCGCCGCAGGATGTCTTCCAGATCCGGCGAACCGCCGTTCCCACCGGGGCGCGGAGACTGCGGACGCTGGCCCCAGGGGCCGCCGTTGCCGCCGCCGCTGCCGCCGCCTTTCCAGCCGCCATTGCCAGTCTGATTGCTCCAGGGCATCGCTGTCCTTCCAAATTTCAGGGATTTCTGCGGGCGTCGAGCCTCCCGCTTTTCACGCGCAGATCCGTACGACCCTTATAAGAACTGCCAAATCGGCTTTCAACGCGAGTGTGACCAATTTGCCCAGGGGTGTTCGCAAATGGTGAACAATGCGGCAGTTCTGTCCCGCCCAAGGTGGCTCCGGCCGCTATCGGTCGCGCCGGACATAGACGATGAAGCGGCTGTCGGCGCTGTCCTTCGGCCCCCGCTCGCAGGGCTCGTCCGATTCGACCGCCCAGATCACCGGATCGATCGGCGGAAACACCGTGTCGCCGCTCACATCCACCGCGATCCGGGTCACGTACAGCCGGTCGAGCCGGTCGAGAAACAGACGGTAGATCTCGGCGCCCCCGGCGACGACGATCTCGTCCGCCCCGCGGGCGGCGGCCGCGGCACGGGCGCGGTCCAGCGCCGCGTCCGGCGTGCCGGCCAGGATTGCGCCCTCGTAAGGCACTTGCTCCGCCCGGCTGAGGACGATGCTGTCGCGCCCGTCGAGCACCCGGCCGATCGAATCGAGCGTCTTGCGCCCCATGATCATCGGCTTGCCCATGGTCAGGCGGCGATAGCGCTTGAGGTCGCTCGGCATGCGCCACGGCATCGCGCCGGCATCGCCGATGACGCCGTTCTCGGCCATGGCGACCACCGCGACGAGCGCCGGATCCTTCACCGCCATGCCGTCGCCCTCGCCCCTTCGCGCCGTGCCGCGCCCTCGCCGCGCATCAGACCGCCACCTTGGCCTTGATATGCGGGTGGGCCTCGTAACCCTCCAGCGCGATGTCGTCGAAGCCGAAGGCGAAGAGATCGTCGATCGCCGGATTGAGCGTCAGCGTCGGCAGCGGCAGCGGCGTGCGCGTGAGCTGCAACTGCGCCTGTTCAACGTGATTGCTGTAGAGATGCGCGTCGCCGAGCGTATGGACGAAGTCGCCCGGCTTCAGGCCCGTCGCCTGCGCCACCATCGCCGTCAATAGCGCATAGGAGGCGATGTTGAACGGCACGCCGAGGAAGATGTCGGCCGAGCGCTGGTAGAGCTGGCAGGACAGGCGTCCGTCGGCGACGTAGAACTGGAACAGGCAGTGGCAGGGCGGCAGCGCCATCTCGTCGACCAGCGCCGGGTTCCAGGCCGACACCACCAGCCGGCGCGATTGCGGCGTGCGGCGGATCGCCTCCACCACCTTCGCGATCTGGTCGATATGGCCGCCGTCATAATCGGGCCAGGAGCGCCACTGCGCGCCGTAGACCGGACCGAGATCGCCGTTCTCGTCGGCCCACTCGTCCCAGATCCGCACGCCATTGGCCTTCAGATAGGCGATGTTGGTGTCGCCCTTCAGGAACCACAGCAGTTCGTGGACGACCGACTTCCAGTGCAGCTTCTTCGTCGTCAGCATCGGGAAGCCGTCGGCGAGGTCGAACCGCATCTGGTGGCCGAAGACCGAGCGGGTGCCGGTCCCCGTGCGGTCGGGCCGATCGGAACCGGTCTCCATGACTCTCGTCAGAAGATCCAGATACTGGCGCATGTCACATACCCTTCCGGGGCCGCAGCCAGCCGGTCGTTCGTTTGTTGGATGAGCCGTGCGGAGTGCCCGCGCCGGCTGGACTAGAGGTCGGCGAGCTTTCCGAGCCGGTCGGCGGCGAGGTAATAGACCACCAGGCGGCTCTTCATGCGGTCACCCTTCATCTGCTCGAGGACGCCGTCGATGGCCTCCCGTGCAGCTTCGGCCGAGACCGAACAGGCCTTCTGCACCCAGGCCGCCGCGCGCTCAACTTCCTTGGGGTCGCCAGCCGATACGGCCGCCGTGTCGCGCTTGCTGAGCACCAGCCGGAGGCGCTGCTCGAGGCGCTTCACGCGCTCCTCATCGGCGTCCGGCTGATATTCCTTGACCTTGGCGAGATAGTCCATGCGGGGCTCCTCGATGGCATGGCGGAATGCCTGCCCGCAGACTTTGTCCGATTCCCTGCGGTTTCGGAAGCGTCATGGGCTTTTCATGGCGGAATCCCCTGCCTATATTGCGCGTGCCGGCTTCGTGCCGGCTATGGCGATAAACGGCCGATGAAATAAACCTTTCGGACCCGGGGGCGGTACCCGGCGCCTCCACCTGAACCCATCCCCTCGCGGCGATCCCGCGGCGATGGGTTCAGGCGGGGGCGAAATAGGATCGACGAGGGTGTAAAGATCGGACTTTTGCTCGGCATGGTTCCGCCGTTATCGGGCCTATTTGTAGTTGCAAACGACAACTATGCGGAAGCACGTCTCGCAGCGTAAGCTGCGCGATCGCTTCAATTCAAGCCCTGGAGGTTCGCACTTCTAGGCGGGGTCCGGAGGCACCTGGCAACAGAAGCCTCCACTTTTACGAGATGGTCCGGGCGGCGCCCGCCACCATCACCAGGCATGCAGGATCGGGACACCGCAATGGGCCAGGATCATATCCGTTACGATGTTCTCGCACAGGACGCCTTGCGTGGCGTCATTCGCAAGGTGATAGGCGAGGTCGTGAAGACCGGCCTTCCCGGCGACCACCATTTCTTCATCACATTCCTGACGACGGCCCCCGGCGTGCGGATTTCCTCGCGGCTGCGCGAGAAATATCCGGAGCTGATGACCATCGTCATCCAGCACCAGTACTGGGACCTGCAGGTCACCGACACCTCATTCGAGGTCGGCCTGTCCTTCTCCGACATTCCCGAGCGCCTGCTGATCCCCTTCGCGGCGATCCGCGGCTTCTACGATCCGGCGGTGAATTTCGAGCTGGAATTCGACGTACGCGGCATGGATGCGGCCAACGAGCAGTCCGAGGGCGCCGATGACGGCGACGCGGACGAGATCGGGACGGCCTCCCCGCCGGCGCAGATCCTGACGCCGACGAAGCTGCAGGCCAAGGAAAAGGTCGCGGCCGCCCCGGCCTCGGACGACGCATCCGAGCCCGAGGAAAAGAAGGACGCCGAAGTCGTGTCCCTCGACGCGTTCCGCAAGAAACCCTGAGACCTGCCGGCGCCGCCGGAACCCGCCCATGGCCGACATCGTCAATCTCCGCACCGCCCGCAAGCGCAAGGCGCGCGCGGCGGATGCGCGGGTGGCCGACGACAATCGTGTGCGCCACGGCACGTCGAAGGCCGTCAGGCAGGCGGCCGAGGCGGAACGGACCGACGCGGCCCGCAAGCTGGATGGGCTGAAGCGCGAGCGCCGGGATGGCCCGGACGCCGGCGCGGACGAGCCCTCCGGCGATCCCGCATGATCGTCAAACGCTCGGTCGCCATCAGCGGCCACGCCACCTCGATCAGCGTCGAGGATCGCTTCTGGGACGAGTTGCGGCGCATTGCCGGCCGCCGCGACCTGCCGATCGCCGCGATGATCGCCGAGATCGATGCCGCCCGCGATCCGGCCACCAATCTGTCATCGGCCATCCGTCTCTTCGTGCTGGACGACGCCCTCGCCCATCGCGCAAGCAACTGAGCCACGCGTCGATCGACGCCACCTCCGGCTTCTCGTGCTTCCGCGCGCCCGACGCCCGTCGCGGGGGCCGCTCTGGCTGCGATGAAACCTAGAACTCCAAGGGATTGGCAACGCCGGGCAGCGACGGGAACCGGCTGCTGTCTCCCGGCGGCGCTTCCGGGATCGGGCGGCTGAAATTGACGCCGGGCGGCAGTGTGGAGTCCGGTTCCGCCGGCGCCTCGGGTGCGGCCTGCGGTGCCGCTCGCTGCTGGCGGGCCTGCGCGGCAGCGCGCCCGCGCTGTTCCTCAGCCGCCTGCTGCTGTCGTTGCGCATCCTGTCGGCGCTGTTCTTCGGCCGCGGCCGCCTCGCGCCGACGCTCCTCGGCAGCTTCCGCTTCCGCCGCCGCTGCCTGCGCGGCTTCCGCCTCTGCGGCGGCCTTTGCCGCGGCCTCGGCGTCCCGGCGGGCCCTTTCGGCCTCTTCCTCGGCAGCGCGGCGCTCGGCCGCGATGCGGGCCGCCTCGGCCTCCCGCCAGCGATAGAACCGCGTCTCGCGCCGCAGCCGCAGCGTCTCCTGCAGATTTTCCTGCATCGCCTCGACCCGCGCCTGCTCGCGTTCCAGCGCCCGCACCGAGAGATAATTGGCGAGCGGCGTGACATTGGCGGTCAGGCGCGGCGCGGCGAGCGAACCGGCCACATCGTAGCTGACGCTCGGGTCCGCCCCCTCCACCCAGTCGTCGCCGGGCGCTGCCTCCAGCCGCAATTCCCCGTCCACGGTCGCCTCGCCAAGATCGACGCGGCCATTCATGGTCAGCGTCGCGCCATCATCGCGCGCCGTCACCGGCGAGAACCGCAGCCGGCCGGCGGTCACGGCGAAATCCGACGCCGCTTCGGCGATGGCGAAACCGGCCCCGCCGCTGACCATCGCAAGGGCCGCCTGCGTATCGGTGTCGGGGCTGAACCCTTCCTGATCGGCGACGGCGAGCAGTGGCGACAGGAAGGTTTGGGGAACGCCTGGCAGGACCAGGTCGCGGGCCTCCACGCGGCCGGCGCCGGTAAGGCCGGACACTAGGGCGGCATAGGACTGGCCGGTGCCCTCCAGCCGGATCGTGGCATCCATCCGCGGATCGGCCTCGAAAGCCGCAAGCGCCGGCCAGACGCTGTCGAGCGCGAAGCCTTCGGTGGCGACATCGAGGGTGACGCGGCCGAGCCCGTCGGCATTGCGCAGGGCGAAGGTTCCCGCCAGCGTGCCACCCGGCAGGGTCAGGCTCGCATCCGAGAACGTCGCCTCCCCGACCCCGCCCGACATCGTCGCCGAGAAATCCGTGAAATTGTGGTCGCCGGCAACGACATTGTCGGCCGTCATCCGCAGGAAGAACGGCAGCGAGGGCATCAGGCTGTCGCGGAAGGCCTCGGTCGGCCATTCGTCGCCGCCGAGCCCCTCGGTCACCGGCCGGCCGAAGACGAGATGCGCGATCCATGGCAATGACAGGCGGTCGAGATCGACATTCCCCGTCACCGCCTCGTCGACGGCCTTGTCGAGACTGGCCGCAATGCGGGTGCCGGCGACCTCACCGGAGACATCGTTCAGGCTCCAGTGGCCGCCATCATAGACGAGGGCGCCGTTGAGCTGCAGCGGCACCGCGTCCAGCGACTGGCCGAGATCGATCGCGCCGGTCAACAGCCACGGGGCCGCGTCCTCGCTGCGCAGATAGGCCGAGATCTCCGCCCCGGAAATGCCCTCCGGCGTGACCTCCAGCAGGCCGTCGAGGCTGACCTCGCTGCCCGGCGCGCGCAGCGTCGCGGTGGTCACGACCGGGCCGGTTTCGGCCGCCGACAGCGACAGTTCCGCCTCCAGCGGCGCCGGCGCGCCGATGTCGATGGCCGGAATGCCGAGCTGCGACAGCAGCACCGTCGGGGCGTCGTTCTCGAGCCGCAGATCGAGGCCGAACCGGCCACTCTCCGTGCGCGCATAGAGGCCATTCTCGATGGACGAGGACAGGTCGATCTTGCTGCCGGCGGCGGTGCCGTCGAGCCGCACGAACAGCGTCGGCTTCTTGCCGGCCTCGCCCTCCAGCGTCTCGACCTCGCCCGACAGGGTCAGCGGCGCCAGATGCGCGGCCTGGCTGTCCAGCGTTCTCAGCAGCGGCACGTCGGGGAAGCGTTTCAGGAGAAAATCGAAGAAGCGCTTCGGCGCATCCGACTGCAGCGACACCGCCAGACGGCCCTGCGCCTCGCCGGCAAGGTCCGACAATTCGCCCGAGGCGTTGATCGTCGCGCCCGACAGCCCCTCGACCGCGAAAGTGGCAATGGCCAGCGTATCGCCGTCGAAGCTCACATCGGCATCGATCCGGTCGGCCGATGCGTCGCGCAGATTCACCGGACCGGCGGTCAGCGCCACGTCGAAGCGGTCGGCATTGGCCAGCGAATCGGCATTGCCGGTGAAGAGCTGCGACAATGCCATGAAGGCGTCGAGATCCACCGCCTTGCCGTCGAGGTCGGCGGTGATCCGTGTGTGGTCGTCCGCGCGCGCGCGTTCCAGCGAGCCGGTGATCCGGTCGCCGCCGACATCGATCTCCATCTCGGTGAAGGCCTGCCGCTCGGCGCTCAGCTCGGCCTTGGCGGACAGTCCGGCCCGGCCCAGCCGGCGGATGGCCGGATCGATCTCGCCGGTCAGCCAGTCGGCAAAGCCCGAGGGCTGGTTGGAGGCCAGCAGCAGATCACCGGTGAAGCCGAAGCTCTCGTCCAGATCGACGAGGCCGGTGGCTTCCAGCCGGGTCCGGCCGGGAAGCTGCGCGATGAGCCGCGACAGCGACCAGCCGGTCTCGGTCGGGCTCGCCGCCAGTGTCGCATCGCGGATCATCGTGTCGCCGGCCATGATGACCGGCAGCGAGATTTCCACCGTACCGGGGATCGTCGGCCGCGGGATTTCGGCAAGGACCGCCCGCATCGCCTCGACCCGTTCGGCAAGCCCGAGAACCTGATCAGCGTCGCCATTCTCCTCGGCGGCGATCCGGTCCACGTCGATCTGCTCGCCTTCGAGATTCAGCAGGAATTTCGGGATGCCGGCAAAATCGAACCGGCCTTCACCGGTCAGCAGATAGGGGCGGGTCGCCTCGCCGGCCTGAACGCGGATGTCGCTGACCTCCGCCGCCGTCGGCGACAGGACGATCGCACCGACCGCCTTCACCGGCATCACGGCGGGATGCTCGGACGCGGCTTCGCCGGCCGCTTCGGGCGCTGCCGGCGCAAAGGGATCGCGCGCCGCCAGCTCTTCCGCCGTGGCCGAGGCCGGCGGCAGCGGACGGGTCACCGCAATGGACCCGGCGAAGCCCGGACGGCCGTCCTTGAGGCTGGCGCTGCCATCCAGCGTCAGCGAGGTCGCCAGCGTCTCGTTCGCCGTCTCGATGCGCACCGGCAGGTCACCGCCCTCCTGCAGCGTGCCGATGCCGACCGAAAAGGCGATGACCTCGCCGCCGACCACGATGCTGCCGCGCCCGTCCACCGGCCCGGCCAGCGAGCCTGCCGAGAGGGTGGCGTTGAGGTCTTCCAGCCGGTGGGTGCGACCGGTCAGACCGTTCTCGACCGTCACCGTGCCGTTCTCGACCGCGACATTCTCCAGCACCACCGTCGCGCCGCGCGGGATCGCCGGCCGCTCGACGACCCAGTCGATCGTGCCGTCCGCCAGCACCGGCACCCGGATGTCCGGCGTGTCGACGGTCATCGAGTAGATGCGGATCTCGCCGGACAGATACGGCGCCAGTTCGGCGTCCATGCGGAAGCGCGCGATGGTCAGGAGCGCTTCGCCGTCGTCGCCGAGCACCGTCACGTCGCCGAAGGTCACCGACGGGAACGGCAACAGCCGCGCCTCGGCCTCGCCCTCAACCACCACCTTGCGGCCGAGAATCTGCGAGGCCTGACGCTCGAAATCCGTGCGATAGGCGGTCCAGTCGATGAAATACGGGGCGAACAACGCGCCGAGCAGCGCGAGAACGAGAAGTCCGCCGAGGAAGACGAAGGCTCTGACCAGTACGGGCTCCTTTTCCTGCTGTTCCCGAAGATGCCCGGTCGACAGGCCCGACAATGGCCGCCGCCGCTTGTCCGACGCTGATCCTAGAGGACGCGGGGGCGGCGCGAAACCGGCGCGGCGCCCGGCGACCGGTCCTCGAACCGATGCGCGCGGGGCAGCGCGCCCTCGCCCGCCCCGGGGCTATCCGTCTGAGATTACGGGAGGATCTTTCCGGGGTTCAAGATATCGAGCGGGTCGAGCGCGCTCTTGATGGTCTTCATCACGTCGACCGCGCCGCCCAGTTCCTTGCGCAGATAGGACCGCTTGCCCTGGCCGATGCCATGCTCGCCCGTGCAGGTGCCGTCCATGGCGACTGCCCGCTCGGCGAGTCGCGCCATGAAGGCCTCGGCGGCATCGATCTCGGCCTGCGATTCCATGTCGAGCAGCAGCGTGACGTGGAAATTGCCGTCGCCGACATGGCCGACGATAGGCGCGACGAGGCCGGCCGCGTCGATGTCGGCCTGGGTTTCAGCGATGCAGTCGGCGAGCCGCGACACCGGCACGCAGACATCGGTGGCGATGCCCTTGGCGCCGGGCCGCAGCGCCAGCGCCGCCCAGTAGAACTGGTGGCGCGCCTTCCACAGCTGCGCCCGGTCCTCGGTGCGCGCCGCACTCTTCAGCGGCCCGCCGCCATGCTCGCTGGCGATGGCCTCGAACATCTCGGCCTGTTCGGCGACAGAGCCCTGCGAGCCGTGAAACTCGACGAAGAGCGACGGCTGCGGCTGCAGATCGAGCTGCGAATAGGCGATTGCCGCCTGCATCGACTGGGCGTCGAGCAGCTCGATCCGGGCGACGGGAATGCCGATCTGGATGGTCTGGATCACCGCGTCGCAGGCGCTGCGCACGTCCGGGAAGGGGCAGACGCCCGACAGGATCGTCTCGGGAATGCCGTAGAGCTTCAGATTGAGCTGGGTGATGATGCCGAGCGTGCCCTCCGAGCCGACCAGCAGCCGGGTCAGATCGTATCCGGCGGAGGTCTTGCGGGCGCGGCGGGCGGTGCGGATCAGGCTACCGTCGGCCATCACCGCGGTCAGGCCGATGACGTTGTCGCGCATGGTGCCGTAGCGCACCGCATTGGTGCCGGAGGCGCGCGTCGCCGCCATGCCGCCGAGGCTGGCATTGGCGCCGGGATCGATGGGGAAGAACAGGCCGGTGTCGCGCAGATGCGCGTTCAGCGCCTCGCGGGTGACGCCCGGCTGGACAACGCAGTCGAGATCTTCGGGATGCACCGCCAGCACCTGGTCCATCCGCGACAGGTCGAGCGAGATGCCGCCCTGGGGAGCGTTGACGTGGCCTTCCAGCGACGAACCGGTTCCGAAGGCGACGATCGGCGTGCGGTATTCGGCGCAGATGCGCACGATCTCCTGCACTTCCTCCTCGCTCTCGGCGAAGGCGACCGCATCCGGCATCTGGTTCGGAATGTAGGTGGTCGAATGGGCGTGCGCCCGGCGCACGTCCTCGCCGGTCACCAGCCGCTCGCCGAAGCGCTGCTTCAGCACCGCGACCGCCCCGGCGATCCCTTCGCGCCTTGCCGGCCGCTCGGCCAGAATATCCGCCAGCGCCATGTCGTTCTCCCTCTCCGTCCCTGCGCCGCCCCCCGGCAGCGCCTTTGCGGCCCTTGCCGCATTCCGTTTCGCCGCGTGCCGCGGCACCGTCAGCCGGTTTGACTTCCCGCGCCCCGCACGCTTTGCCTGACCCAGCGCCATCTTGCCAGGAGCCACCATGACGTCGCCGACCGCATTGCCCTATCGTTCAGGATTGATGGCCGTCCGCCCGGAATGGATCGACTATAACGGGCATCTGAACCTTGCCTATTACCATGTCCTTTTCGACAAGGGGATCGACGGCCTGTTCGACTCGATCGGCCTCGGCGAGACCTATCGTGCCGAGCGCGGTTACACCACCTACACGGCGGAAGCCCATGTCTGCTACCTGCGCGAGGTGCCGCCGCAGGCGGAGGTCTACGTCACCTCGCAGATCGTCGGGCTCGACGAGAAACGCTTGCACATCTTCCAGGAGCTGCACCATTCCGACGGCTGGGCCGCCGCGACGCTGGAAAGCCTGAGCCTGTCGATCGACCAGCGCGGCGACGCGCCGAAGGTGGCGCCCTTCCCTGCCGAGACCTTTGCCCGCGTCTCGGCCGCTGCCGCCGCCCACGCGGAACTGGCCCGGCCGGAGCGGCTCGGCCGGTCGATCGGAATGCCGCGCCGCTGACGCGGAGCCTTCCGCGCAACGTCCTGAGGACCCCAACAACACCTCGCCAGACCCGACCCAAACCGGCAGATCGTTAACCCGTGATGCTTATGATTGCCGCCGGAGACAAGGCGGAGGGGCTGCGCCACGATGGACGTGACGGTAACGTTGAGCGCAGTGAATATCGTCGTTTTCGGCGGTCTTTCGGTGTTGTGCGCGGCGATCTATGCCGGGATGCGGACCGAGCCGGCGCTGGCCTGGCTGGCCGCCGCGCTGCTCATCGGCAGCGTCGAAGTCCTGGTCCTCAGCCAGTTGCAGAGCTCCAACGCCGAACTCGTTGCCATCACCCTGCTCTTGCCGGCCGCCTATCTGTGCGTCGGCCAGTCGATCCGGCTGACCACGCGCAGCACGCAGCGGCATGGCGCGCTGATCGGCACGGTCGCCGGCCTCGCCGCCGCATCCCTGGTGCTGCTGGCACTCGACGTGCCCTTCATCTACCAGACCCTGCCGCTGCAGACCGCCTGCGCGCTGGCCATCCTCGACAGCGTCTGGCGCCTTGCCAAAGCTGATGAACGGAGCTGGCTCGATACGGCGCTGGCCGTCGCGCTCTGCCTCGTGTCGGGCATCTTCCTCGTTCGCCTGCCGCTGTTTCCCATGCTCTTCGACGACACGGCCAGCTACCACGCCGTGAAGACCTCCGGCCTCGAGACCACCCTCCTGACGCTGTCGGGCCTGGTGACGCCTCTGGTCGTCTTCCTGCTGCTCGCCCGCATCATCAGCGGCGTCATCACCGATTACCGACGCAGGTCGGAGCGTGACGCCATGACCGGGCTGCTCAATCGCCGCGGCTTCGACCAGTCGCTGAGCCGCACGCTGAAGCGTGGCGGCGCCGTGATCCTGTGCGACATCGACCATTTCAAGCAGGTCAACGACAGCTACGGCCACGCCGTCGGCGACACGATCATCCGGGCCTTCGGCGAGCTGATCGGGCGCAGCGGCTACCGGGCCGGCCGCATCGGCGGCGAGGAATTCGCGCTGATCCTGCCGGATTGCAGCGCGCGGCAGGCGGCCCGGGTGGCCGAAACGCTGCGGCTGACTTTCTACCGCACCGAGCACGAGGCGCTGGCCGCCGGCCACCGGATCAGCGCCAGCTTCGGCATTGCCGGCTTTGCCCCCGCCGACACGATGGACGCCGTGCTGCTCGCGGCGGATCGCGCCCTCTACCGGGCCAAGGACAACGGCCGCAACCGCGTCGTCATCTCCGCCCCGTCCGAGACCGCAGCCGAACTTCGCCAAGCGGCCTGATCGCAGCCGAGGGCCGCCTCGGCAGTTCGTCCATCGGATTCGGAGCGCCGCGTAACCGTCGCGTCCGACTCTCACTTTTCCGAACCCCATGCACATGAAAGCGGCGCCCGGTGAGACCGGACGCCGTAATCTTGAGATCGAATGCGCTGCGAAGTGCGGAACGCTACTGCTGCGGTTCCGGCGCCTGCTCGACCGAACCGCTCGGCTGGACGGCCGGCGCGATCTCGGTCTGTGCCGGCTGCGGCGTCGTATCGCCCTCGGTCTCCGCGGGTGCGTCACCTGCCGGCTCGTCCGTGGCAGCCGGGGCTGCATCGTCGACCGGGGCAGGTGCGGCCTCGGCGTCCGGCGTTGCCGGGGCCGTGCCGGCGTCGGTCGGCGCTGCCGGCGTGGCAGCATCCTCGCCCGCAGCCGCAGGCGTCTCTGCGTCCGCACCGGCGTCCTGGGCAGCCGCAGCGTCACCCTCAGCAGGTGCAGCGGCACTGCCGGCGATCTGATCGGTCCCGACCGGCTGGTCGGAGACGGTGCCGTCGGCCGCCGCGACGCGCCAGACCGTGTTGCCGGAATCGTCGGCCACGAGCAGCGCGCCCGTGCCGTCGATCCCTACACCGACCGGACGTCCCCGGGCCTGATCACCGTCGAGGAAGCCGGTCACCACATCCTGTGCCATGCCGTCCGGCTTGCCATCGGTGAACGGGACATAGACCACCTTGTAGCCGTTGAAGTTGCTGCGATTCCAGCTTCCGTGCTCGCCGATGAAGGCGCCATTGGCGTAGGCTTCCGGCATGGCGGAGTTGTTGGTGAAGGTCAGGCCGAGCGCCGCGACGTGGCTGGACAGTGCATAATCGGGAGCGATCGCCTTCTCGACCATGTCCGGCCGCGGGGGATAGACGCGCTCGTCCACATGGTCGCCGTAATAGCTGTAGGGCCAGCCATAGAAGGCGTCCTCCTTCACCGAGGTCATGTAGTCCGGCACGAGGTTGGGCCCGAGCTCGTCGCGCTCGTTGATGACCGCCCAGAGCTCGCCCGTATCCGGCTGGAACGCCAGGCCGTTAGGGTTGCGCAGGCCGGAGGCGAAGACCTTGCTGGCGCCGGTTTCGCGGTCGATCTGCCAGATCGCGGCGCGGCCCTTCTCGGCTTCCATGCCGCGCTCGGCGGCGTTGGAGTTCGAGCCGACCGACGCGTAGAGCATCGTGCCGTCGGGGCTCAGCGCCAGATCCTTGGTCCAGTGATGGTTGATCGGCCCGCCCGGCAGCGGCGTCAGCACCGTCGGCTCGGCCGTCAGCTCGGTCTGGCCCAATTCGTAGGGATAGCTCAGCACCGCATCGGCGGCGGCGACATACAGCGTGTCGTCGGCCCAGGCGACACCGAAGGGCGAATGCAGGCCGGTCAGAAGGTCCGTGCGCTCGTCCACCGTGCCGTCGCGATCGGTGTCACGCAGCAGGGTGATGAGGTTGCTCTCCTTCTGCGGGCCGGTGCTGCCGTGGGACAGCGACATGATCCAGCCGCGGATCACGTCCTTCGGCCGCTCCACGGGCTTGCCCGACGGGCCGCGCGACTGCACCACCAGCACGTCGCCATTCGGCAGCGTGTGGACCGTGCGCGGATTGGCGAGATCGGTGGCGTAGGGGGTGATCGTCAGGCCTTCGGGAACGGTCGGGGTCTGCCCCTCCTCCCAGCCGATGACCTCGGCCACCTTCAGATCGGGCAGCAGTGCGGTGCTCGGCTCCGGCAGGACCGGATCGGGGCCGATCTGGGACGACACGTCGAAATCGCCGCCCTCGTCGCTGCAGCCGGCAATCGCCAGCAGCACCATGGCACTGCCGCTCAGAATGGCGGTCCGGATGGATGGCTTGCGATTAATCATGGTTACGCACTCCGACGCCGTACTGAAAGACCATCGAACGGCCGAGCCAGGCCGTGACGAAGATGAGGATCACGTTCACGGCCGACAGGGCGAGACCGTAGGGAACGATCGCTGTCCAGCCGTCACCGGCATGGACGAGACTGTTGAGGAAGCCGAGCGCCAGCACGAAGACGGTGCCGATCGCATAGGCCCAGGCGGGCGGCTGGGCCCGCAGGCGCGGCTGGGCGATGAAGTCGACGAGGCCCGCGAGCAGCGCGAAACCACCGAAGATCAGACCGGCGAACAGCAGCCAGGACGAGAAATTGTGCCACATCAGATGACCGGTCTGCCAATAGGCGATGTCGGTCAGAAGGGTCAGGGTGAAACAGACGAACGGAAACGGGATCAGCATCGCGTGGATCGGCTGTCCGCCGACCGTCGCGGTCACTGGAGGGTGCGGGAAATCCATGGAGAGCATCTCGATCTGTCAGGTGGTAAACCACTGACAATACGAGTGGGCTCGTGCTTAGTTCCAAGACCTCGGCGCGAAGCCGCGTGGCGCAGGATTCCGGGCAGAACGACGGACGCCGAGAGCCTGCTCGGCAGGGCTTTGCCCGCCCCCGCAACCACCGGCATCAGGACGCGCCGGACCGTGCCGGCGCGCCCTCCCGATCCGCCTCGATCACCCGTAGTGGTTGCGCACCACCGCGTTGGCCAGTTCCTCGCGGCTGATGACGCCGGCGATGTCCTCGGGCCGCGGCACGCCGCGGGTCTCGCTGACAACGATGGCGTAGGAGCGATTGCGCCGGTTCATCCGGGTGATGACGGTGTTCAGATTGTGGACCGTCGAGGCGAGGATGAACTCCGACGAGCCGATGTCGTCGAGGGTCTGGGTGGCAAAGCGATCGGCCCGGTAGGGAATCGTGCCGAAGCGCACGAAGCCGGTGATCCGGTTGCCATCGGTCAGGATCACCCGCGAGGTGTCGACGTCGATCCGCTTCAGGGCTTCAGAGACGGTCATGGCGCCGGGCAGGATCTCGAAGGTCTTCGACATCACCTCGGTGACCGGCTGCACCATGAACATGTTGGTGGTCCGGTCGGTGGGGATCGGCCGGCCGCGGTTGCGCAGCTTGATCGTGTAGATGTCGGCCAGGGTTAGCGAGCGCCGCACGCCGATGGCGATCGCCACCGCCAGCACCAGGGGCAGGATGATCTCGTAGTCGCGGGTCATCTCGAAGATCATCACGATGGCCGTCATCGCCGCGCTGGTGGCGCCGCCGACCATGGCGCCCATGCCGATGATCGCGAAGGTCTCCATGGTCAGGCCGGCGCCCGGCAGGATCGCGTTGCCGATCAACCCGACCGCGCCGCCCAGCGCCGCGCCCATGAACAGGCTCGGCGAGAAGATGCCGCCCGACGCCCCGGCCCCGAGGCTGAGACAGGTGGCCACGAGCTTGCCGGCGAACAGCATGATCAGCACCGCGACGGTCATGTCGGCGCCGCTGATGATGTCCTGGATGGTCGCGTAGCCCACCGAATAGATGTGGTAGTGGCCGGTCCAGGAGAGGAACAGGTAGCCCATCACGCCGACGGCGGTCATGCCGATGACGTTCTGGACATAGGGATTGAGGTTCGACTGCTCGAAGACGTCCTCGGACTTGGCCAGCAGCTTGACGAAGGCCCAGGCGGCGACGCCCATCACCGCGCCCAGGATCGCCGCGAGCAGAAGCTCGGCACCGTTGACCGCAGCGCCCTCGGGAAGGCCGCCGAGCGGCACGATGAAGGCCGACTCGATGCCCATCGCCAGGCGGAAGACATAGGTCGAGGTCGCCGTCGCCACGACGACCGGCAGGAAGGTGCGGGCCGAAATCTCCGGCAGCAGCACTTCGGAGGCGAACAGCACCCCGCCGAGCGGCGTGTTGAAGGTTGCCGCGATGCCGGCGCCTGCCCCGGCCGACAGCAGCGTGATCTTCTGGTGGCGTACGAGGCCCAGCGCCCGGCCGAAGGTCGAGCCGAAGGATGAGCCGATCTGGATGATCGGCCCCTCGCGACCGACCGAGGCACCGGTGCCGATGGAGATCGCCGAGGCCAGCGACTTCACCACCGCGACGACGCCGCGCACGTTCCCGTTCTGGTGGTAGATCGCATACATCACCTCCGGCACGCCGTGGCCCTTGGCCTCGGGCGCGAAGCTGCGCACCAGCCAGACGACGACGAGGCCGCCGATCACCGGCACCAGGATGATGCCCATGCCCCACGGGCTCGGCGCGCCATAGGCGTTCGGCTCGAGATGCAGGCTGAGCTCGCCGTAGAAGGCCAGATTGTAGATGAAAGCGATCAGGTACTTGAAGACGATCGCGCCGACGCCGGCGACGATGCCGACCACAAGCGCCAGCAGGAGCATGGCCGGCAGCGACACTTCCCGGTCCGGCGGCGCCTCCGCCTCCGGTGCGGGCGACGCAGCGGACGGGACGGACGGGCTATCGACGGACATGATCACGGGAACGCTGTTGGAATGGATCGGACAGGCTGTAAGTCGCCCTTCTATTCCACCCTCGCCCGGCGATTGAAAGGCTGCGAGCGAAAGATTCGCAGCTTCTCCACCAGGGCCGTGGCCTGCCCTCAGCCATGCCACGCCGCCAGACAGCCGGGCTGCGCGCCGGTGACGGGATCGCGCGGCGGCAGCGCCAGCGCCGCGATCTGTTTCTGCGCATCGGTCAGCTCGCGGTCGCCGGCGCGCAGGATGGTGCCGCTCTGGCCGGGCGGATAGGCGCCGACGACGGCGAAGTCGGGCGTCGCCGACAGGCGCCGATGGCCGACGCCGGCCGGGATCACCACCACGTCGCCCGGCCGCATCCGCGCCGTGATTCCGCCCGGACCGCCCAAGCCGATCTCCGCTTCGCCGCGGACGCAGCCGAGCACCTCGTGGCCGTCGGCATGATAGTGCCAGTAGTCGAAGACCGTGTAGGTCCAGCAGCCCTGCCAGCCATGATCCTGGAAGCGTTCGGTCATTGCGGACGCGGTCGCGTCTTCCGCACCGACAGCCTCGCGCAATAGAAGCAGTGGCAAGGAGCTGTTGGGAATATCGTCCCGCGCCGGGAACAGGTGGGTTTCGACTTCCATTTCGCCTCGCAAGGGTCGATAATTCCGCAAAGATCGGTCGCGCGTCCGGCGCCGCGCGATTGCGCTTGCTTGGCGGAAGCTAGGCGACATTCCTGCCCAGTCCACGAGATCCATGCCCCAGCATCGTCCCCCGCTTCCCGTTCTTGCCGCGCCCTTCGTTGTCGATACGGTACTCAAACGCGACGTCTTCGGCGAGATCGCCGCCGGTCACCTCGCCAATGCGCCCGACACCCCGGTGACGCGCCGCCGCGTCGGGAGCGCCGCGCGCTGGGTCCGCCGCTTCGCCTGGCACCTCGCCGGGCGCGAGATCCGCGCGCTGCAGACGCTGGGCCCCGTCGCCGGGACCCCGACCCTTCTCGGCGTCGATTCCGAGGCGCTCTACCGGTCCTGGATCGAGGGCACGCCGTTGCACGTCGCCCGGCCGATCGGCAACACCGCCTATTTCCGCGACGCCAAGCGGTTGCTGCGTTCGCTGCACCGGGCCGGCATCACCCACAACGATCTCGCCAAGCCGCAGAACTGGCTGATGACCCCGGACGGCAAGGCGGCGCTGATCGACATGCAGCTCGCCACCTTCTTTCCGCGCCGCACGCGCCTGTTCCGGCTCTTGGCCCGCGAGGATCTGCGCCATCTCCTCAAGCACAAGCGCAGCTTCTGCCGCGAGGCGCTGACGGCGTCCGAAAAGCGCATGCTCGCGACCAAGAGCCTGCCGGCGCGGGTCTGGATGGCGACCTTCAAGCCGGTCTACAACATGGTCACGCGGGGCATCTTCAACTGGTCGGATGGCGAGGGCACGCGCGACCGGATGGACACCGACGGGGTGGCGATCAAGGCGCGGGTCGCCGCCGATCCCGCCATCGCCGGCTTCGCCCTCGTGCCCTATCCCTATCCGCGCCAGCGCGGCGTCGGCCTCTATCTCTTCGCCGAACCGGCACCGGGCACCGATGCCCCGGCGCTGGAGCAACGCCTGCGCGAAGCGCCGCGTCCCCGTCCCGACCTCGTCCAAATGGTCGCGACCCTGCCCCGCGACGCCAACGGCACCGTGCGCGAGGATCTGCTGCGGCTGGTGGCGATCAACCAGGTCGAACGCCTCGCCGCCGTCGCCGGCGACGACACCGCCCTCGCCATCACCCAACGCATCGCCGAAGACCGCCGCAACTTCACCGACCGCCGCTTCAAGCGGTAGGGGGGGTGTCCATGGGGGTGGTGATTGCAGCACGGTGATCCGCCGTTTAGCAGGGCGGCTGTTCGGCAACGCTGCGGTGACGCGGAGGGCTTGGCATGGGTCCTCGGGTCAAGCCC